>CAJKLB010000034.1 GCA_905200615.1 uncultured Selenomonadales bacterium
AAGAATATTTTTATATGATAATACTATATAAAAAAGTATTGTACGAATATTAACAAATCCAAAATCCGATTTTTTGTAACGGTATCGCCGCATTTTATTTTTCATTGATAAGCGTGGCCGAAAAACAAATTTATAAAAAAAAGAATCCGTGAAATAATGGATTTCCAAAGATATTACAGTGACCGGCGAGAAAGACCGCGGCGCGGCAATCCCTAATTTTAAATCAAAAAGATTAAATACCAAAGTTATGCCAACTTTTTTACAGGCAGAACAGCACTTTAATAATACCGGATATAAAAGTACTCTATGCTGACTTTTAAAATTTTTATATTGATGCAAAAAAAGTCTTTGTCCGCAGCAAAGACTTTTGCCGTTTACGAAACAAAGACTCAAAATTCTTATGCAATTACATCTCGCGCCGGCCGTCAAGCGCCTTCGCAAGGGTTACTTCATCGATATATTCCAAATCTCCCCCAATGGGAATGCCATGAGCGATCCGTGTAGTTTTAATGCCCATAGGTTTTAAAAGTCTGGCAATATATACCGCCGTAGCGTCACCTTCTACATCGGGATTGGTGGCAAGAATAACTTCTTTCACACCGTCAAGCCGCGTCAACAGTTCTTTCACGCGAATATCATCCGGACCAATCCCGTCCATAGGTGAAATCGTTCCGTGCAACACATGATACACACCCTGAAAGTTTTCCGCTTTTTCCATAGCGATTACATCCCGCGGATCCTTTACCACGCAAATCAAGGAATGATCCCTTCGTGCGTCGGCACAGATATCACACACTTCCCCCTCGCAGAAATTTCCGCATTGAGCGCAGTATTTTATCTTTTTTTTAATTTCCTGCAGCGCCGCCGTCAGCTCTCTGATATCCTCTTCCGGTGCGCTGATTACATGATAAGCAAGCCGCAAAGCTGTTTTGCCGCCGATACCCGGCAGTTTGGAAAACGCGTGAACAAGCCTGGCCAGCGGTTCTATATATACGCTCACTTAAAACAATCCTCCGCCCATTCCGCCGGTAACTTTGCTCATCTTTTGGTTCGAAAGCTCTCCCGCCTGCCGAATGGCTTCTTTTACCGCCGCCGTAACGGTATCCTCCAGCATTTCTACATCCTCCGGATCCACAATTTCCGGATTGATCTTAATGGAAACGATATCTCCTTTGCCGGTTATCTTACACACCACCATACCGCCGCCGGAGCTGACCTCCAGTTCGGTCTCCTCCAGCTCTTTTTGAACCTTTTCCATATCCGCCTGCATTTTTTGCGCCTGGCGAAGCAGCTGCTGCATATTACCGCCGCCTCCGAATCCTCCGCCCGGGAATCCTCCTCTTGCCATATAAAAAACCTCCATTGCTTTATTTATGAAAACAGATCCAGCGCCGCCTGCATTCTGTCCGCGCTGGCTGTATCCTGTTCTTCTTTCGCGGGCTTCTCTCCCACTACAGCATGTATTTTGAGCTTTTGTCCGTAAATATCCTCAAGATGCCGGGCAAGTACTTCTTCGTACTTACGCACCAATCCTTCCTTGGAAGCGGCTGTCCGGGGAATATAAATCGTAAAGCTTTCCTTTTCATCCATGGCTCCGTCAAAGCCGCGAATCATCATATACAACGGCAAATCCGACGCCTTTACCCGTTCAAGAAGTGCCTTCCATAAGGTATCGCTGCTCTTGCCCGCCTTGTCCGGCTTAGGTGCCGGCGGCGTTTCCGTCTGTTTTTTTCTCTGTTTGACAGGCTCCGGAATACTCTGTGTCTCTTCCCACGGAAGAAGTTCCCGTGCGGGCGGACGTTCCTGGTTACCTCCCGCCCCCGTACTTAGCCGATCCACCTTTTTTTCCAGTTCCGCAAGTCTGTCCTCATAGGCGGAATAGTCACTTTCCGTACGCGGTGTGCAAATTCTGATCATTGCCGTTTCCAGCTGTATTTCCGGCCGGTTATGCTGCTTAATATCCGCCTCAAGAGCCGAAAGAATCTCTACGGCGCGCAGCAGCCTTTCCGCGTTAGCCTGTTCCGCCTGTGTTTTTAAACGCGCCTGCATCTCACGGGGAAGAGATACAATTTCCTCACTTTCCGGAGAATACAGGCAAAGCAAAATATCACGCATATGCTCCATAAGTTCGGCAATAAATACGCTGATATCTTTTCCCTCGCCTTCAAGTTCCCGGCACTTTTCCAGCATCTTGAAAATATCCGAAGCAATCAGGGCATCGGCAAAATCAAAGAGAAAACCCCGATCGGAAATTCCCAGAACTCCCATGGCATCGGCCAGCGTCACCCTGCTGCCGCAATAGGAAAGACAAACGTCCGCCAAAGAAAGCGCGTCACGCATTCCGCCCCCGGCGCTCTTGGCAATGAGCTCAATAGCCGAAGGCTCAAACTCGGCACCGCTCTCTTTCAGTACATACTCCAATCGCTGTGCAATCACTTTTGAAGAAATCAATTTAAAATCAAACCGCTGACACCGGCTCAAAATTGTTGCCGGCAGCTTATGAATTTCCGTAGTAGCCAAAATAAACACCACATGTTTCGGCGGTTCTTCCAGTGTTTTTAAAAGAGCGTTGAACGCTCCGCCGGAAAGCATATGTACCTCGTCTATGATATAAACTTTATATTTTCCTACCGCCGGAGCAAAAACCACTTTATCACGGATATCACGAATATTATCTACACCGTTATTGCTTGCGGCGTCGATCTCGATAATATCCATGTTATCATCCGCCATGGAAGCCCGACAGGCCTCACACGTACCGCAGGGATCGCCGTCTTTGGGATTTTGACAGTTCATTGCCCGCGCAAGCAGCTTAGCCGTACTGGTCTTTCCCGTGCCCCGGGGGCCGGCAAACAAATACGCATGCGCAATCCGCCCGCTTTCCAACTGATTCAACAGGGTGCGGACAATAGGCTCCTGCCCTACAAGATCTTCAAATTTCTGCGGCCGCCAGCGGCGGTAAAGCGCAACATATGCCATAAGCTTCTCCTGACTCCGATAGTGTATATATTATATGATAAAATCACGGAATAATCAAGGAAAAATGTTTTGAAAAGAAATGTCCGCGAGCCTAAGATACGGATCTGCGTATGGCGGAACAGGCTCCGACTGCCGCGTTTCAGAACAATCCAATATAAAAACGCACCCCTAAAATTGATCTTTGACCTATACGCCCGTCCGCCGCGCGAAAAATCCCTGTTGTGCTTTTCCCCGGCGGAAGCCAAACCGGTTTACAACTATGTGGTTTGGTAATTTTCCGTTATATCCTTTTATATTTTCATTTATATTCCTATTGGCAGAAGAGCGGTTTCAAGGAAACTGACGGGTTTCCGCTTATCTTTTTGCTTTTATTTAATTATACAAATTGTTAAAGTTGTATAAAATCAATCTATACAACTTTACAAAAAAAAGCTGTTTTTTTAAAAAGTATTTGCACGGTAACAAAGCGGAGAATATAATAATAGCAGAATAAAAACCAACGTACCGAAAGGAAGTTTCAATATGTGTGGAATTATCGGTTTTACAGGAAACACCTCGGCCGTACCCGTACTGTTAAACGGATTAGAGCGTCTGGAATACAGAGGCTATGATTCGGCGGGCATTGCCGTTTATACAGAAAACAGTATCCAAATCCGCAAAGCAAAGGGACGCCTCGCCAACCTAAAAGCGCTGCTGAAAGAACGTCCGGTAGAAGGCACCTGCGGTATCGGTCATACACGATGGGCTACCCACGGAGAACCCTCTGATACCAACGCGCATCCCCACATCAGCGAAAAAGGTAACATCGCCATCGTGCACAACGGGATCATCGAAAATTACCTTTCCCTAAAACAAAAGCTGATAAAAAAAGGTGTCCGTTTCATTTCCGATACTGATACCGAGGTAGCCGCTCAACTGTTGAGCTATTACTATTCCGGCGATATCATGAGCGCCATTTATAAAACACTGGGGCAGTTAAAAGGTAGTTTTGCCTTAGGCATTCTCTGCACGGATTATCCCAATCAAATTTTCTGTGCCCGTAAGGACAGTCCGCTGGTTGTAGGATCCTTAAACGGCTGCTCCTACATTGCCAGTGATATTCCCGCCATTTTGGAATATACGCGGACCGTCTATCTGCTGGACGATATGGAAGTAGCCGTACTGAAACAGGATTCCATTGAATTTTTTGACGGTTTGGGCAATAAAGTAATAAAAGAAGCCATGCATGTGGACTGGGACATAAAAGCGGCCGAAAAGGGCGGCTATAAGCATTTTATGATGAAAGAGATGCATGAACAGCCCACCGCGTTAAAAGATACGCTTTCGCCCTATACGGAAGAATGCAACGGCAAAAATATTTTAATCAATATGCCTCTGCCGCAGGAATATATCCGCAGCCTGAAACATATTGCCATCGTAGCTTGCGGCACCGCGTATCACGCAGGACTCGTAGCCAAATATCTTTTGGAGCGAATTTGCCGTATTCATACCGAAGCGGAAGTTGCCTCCGAATTTCGATACAAAGATCCTTTGATCCAAAAGGATGATCTGGTTATAATAATCAGTCAGTCCGGTGAGACCGCGGATACCATCGCCGCTATGCGGGAAGCCAAGCGCAAAGGCGCGCGAATTCTTGCCATATGCAATGTAGTAGGCAGCACCATCTCCCGTGAGGCCGACTATCTTTGTTATACCTGGGCCGGACCGGAAATCGCGGTAGCCTCCACAAAGGCATATGTATCTCAATTGATGATGCTCTATACGCTATACTTGGATATTGCCCAAAAGCGGGGCATTATGAATGCCGATGCCGTGAGCGACGCCATTGCCCAGCTGAAGCAGCTGCCCGCAAAGGCGGAAGAATTGATAAAGACATTGGAGCCTGAAATTGCTAAATTCGCCCATGCAAACGCCGCGCACAAAAATGTATTTTTCCTCGGACGCGGTTTAGATTACGCGCTGGCCATGGAAGCATCGCTCAAGCTAAAGGAAATTTCCTATATTCACTCCGAAGCCTATGCCGCCGGCGAATTAAAACACGGTACCATCGCGTTAATTGAAGAAGGAACCTTGGTGGTTGCCATTGCCACGCAACAGGAGTTAGCCGAAAAAACCGCCAGCAATGTAACGGAGGTCAAAGTACGCGGTGCCAAAGTACTTGCCCTCATGTGCGGCCATAACGCCATTTTGGAAAAAGAAGCGGATACAATTTGGCATCTGCCGGAAACGCTGCCTTTTTTCCAACCGATTGTCGCTATCCTTCCTCTGCAGATGCTGGCCTACTATATGGCGCTGGAACGCGGCTGTGATATCGATAAGCCGCGCAATCTTGCAAAAAGCGTCACAGTAGAATAAAAAAACAGAACTAACCGCAAAAATCTCCGCATATAATAAAAAAAAGCGCGGAGGTTTTTTTATGACTTTTTCCGAATTAAAAAGAAAAGAAGTAATAAATGTTTGTGATGGTAGACGGCTGGGGTGTGTTTGTGATATAATAATTGAAATAAATTCCTGCCGGTTGGAAGCCATTGTCGTCCCCGGCTCATTCAGCTTGCTTCATTGCTTTTCTTCATCAAAGAATATCATTATTCCCTGGTGTAAGATCCGTAAGCTGGGCGACGATGTCATTTTAGTAGACGCGGGAGATATCTGCCCGCAAAAATAGGAGAAAACTATGTTCAAACTGATCGCCTCAGACCTTGACGGCACCCTTTTAAAAAACGATAAAACCATTAGCCAATATTCCGTTTCCGTATTAAAATCAGCGGCGCAGGCAGGCGTTTCCTTTGTCATCTGTACCGGAAGGATGTACGACTCTTTAAAAAATATCCTGCCTGTGCTTCCCTTCTGCCGTTATGCCATTACCTGTATGGGAGCCGAAATATACGATAACTTTGAAAAAAAGCGAATATACAGTCGGCCAATGGAACATGAATACGCCGAAGCCCTGATTTCTTACGCCTTAAAAAATGACATCCATATGCATCTGTATATTGATGATATCGTCTATACCAGTCGTTTAGATCAATATTCCGATCTTTATTTTAAAACAACCACATCCATGGGGCGTCTGATAAAAGGCGATATTTTTACACTGATTCAGGGAAAGGATATCGCAAAAATTCTCTATATGGGCCCGCCCGAAGAGATTGCCCGTCATAGCCGGAATATCAACGCATTGCTGGGGGATCGAATAAACAATGTCTCCTCCAATCCCATGTTTGCCGAATTTGCCTCACGCACGGCGGGAAAAGATACGGCGTTGAAAGCTCTGTGCGCGCAGCTTAGCGTAAAGATGGACGAGCTGATCGTTTTCGGTGACAGCGGAAACGATATTGCTATGTTGAAAAATACCGGATTCTCCTGTGCCGTGGCTAATGCTTGGGAAGAAGCAAAAAACGCGGCGAATATTCTTGTTGAAAGCAACGAAAACGACGGCGTTGCCAAGACGGTACGCCGATTGATTCTTGAAAGAAAGGAAGCGTTATAAAAATGGCGGATCTTTCCATTAAAAAACTTGCCCAAGACCTATCTTTTGATATTGTATGCGACGGTGGAAAAAAGCAAGTAGATGTTCTGTGCGTTGATGTGAACCGACCGGGTCTGTTTCTGACCGGGTTCCATTCCCATTTTGATAACAGCCGGGTGCAGGTGATCGGTACGGCAGAATATTCTTACCTGATGTCCATTGAAGAATCCAAGCGTTTGGAAGCATTAAACACATTATTTCAGCGTCCGTTTCCGTTTATGGTACTGAGCAATAATGTGGATGAAATTCCCCGCTTGGCCGAGTGCGCCCGTAAAAACGGTGCGGTGGTCTTTCGTTCACGGGAATATACCGCTACCCGTCTGGTGGCGGAAATGGCCGCTTACCTGAATCTTCGTCTGGCCCCCATGCAGAGTCTCCACGCGGTGCTGCTGGATATTTACGGCTTAGGTGTGCTGCTGACGGGAGATTCCGGAATCGGGAAAAGTGAAACCGCGCTGGAGCTGGTGAAGCGAGGGCACCGTTTGGTAGCCGACGACGCGGTAATCATTAAACGGATTTCCGAAAACAGACTGATCGGTGAAGCGCCGGAAGTCATTAAAAACCTGATGGAAATCCGCGGCGTAGGGATTATTAACGTAGAGCATATGTACGGCATCAGCGCGGTAATTGATTCCAAAAGTATTGATTTAGTGGTTCAAATGGAACTTTGGGACCGCAACAAAGAATACGACCGTTTAGGCATGCAGCAGGATCGGCGTGAAATTTTAGGCGTTTCCGTCCCCCTGTTGACCATTCCCGTACATCCGGGGAGGAATCTGGCCATTATCATGGAAACCGCCGCGCGCAGCACCCGATTAAAACAAAGCGGCTACAACGCGATGGACGAAATCAAGCAGCGACAAAATAAAATGATGGAGGAATAATCGAATGTATACTATTGGTGTAGATTTAGGCGGTACCAATATCGCCGCCGGTATCGTAAACGAAAAGCATGTTATTACAGCCCGTGCCAGCGTACCGACAAAAGCAGGACGTGATTTTGACGAAATCATCGCCGATATGGGAGCTTTAATTCTCGGTTTGCTGAAAGAAAATAACATTGAACTCGATCAAGTAAAATATATTGGTATCGGCGCGCCCGGCATTTTAGATAATAAAGCCGGTACGGTTACCGATAACAGCAACATTCACTGGGTAAATTATCCCATACGCCAAAAATTACAGCAATATATTGATAAGCCCGTTTATCTTGGAAATGACGCAAACGTTGCCGCCTGGGCGGAATATCAAAACGGCTGCGGCAAAGGCACAAAGAATTTTTTAATGCTTACGTTAGGTACGGGTGTCGGCGGCGGCATCATTTTAAACGGAAAGCTGCATACCGGCAGCCACAATATCGGCGCCGAAATCGGCCATACCACTTTTAAGGCGGGCGGAGAAAAATGCGGCTGCGGCAACCGGGGCTGTATTGAGGCCTATTGCAGCGCAACGGCACTGATTCGCGACGCCAAGCGTGAAGCGGAAGCTCATCCGGAATCTATTCTTGCCCGGGCAAAGGTATTATCGGCAAAAACAGTGATTGACGCTGCAGCCAAAGGGGATAAATCAGCTATTAAGCTTTTTGATGAATATGTTTCCAATCTTGCTCAGGTAATCGCCAGCCTCATCAATTTCCTTGACCCTGAAGTCATTGCTTTAGGCGGCGGCATCGCAAACGCGGGAGACTTCCTTTTGGAACCGCTGCGCAGAGAATTTCCTAAATACGTGACATTCTCCTCTCTACAGCAAACAAAAATTTTAAAAGCCGAAATGGGCAATGACGCGGGTATTATCGGTTCGGCTCTGTTGGGTGAGGAATAATGCCTCTGATTCTGGCTTCCGCGTCTCCCCGCAGAAGGGAAATTTGTACCCTGCTCGGTCTTGATTTTACCGTGCAGCCGGCCCAAACGGAATTACCGGTTGACGCGTCCCTTATACCGGAGAAAGCGGTTGAGCAAATCGCCAAAGCTAAGGCAGAAGAGATTTTTTTTAAAAATCCTGCGGCAACGGTGATCGGCGCTGATACCGTTGTGCTTTTCCGGCACCATATCTTAGGGAAGCCGGCGGACAAGCCCGACGCCCGTAAGATGTTAAAATATCTTTCCGGTAAAAAGCATACGGTAATCACCGGTGTTTGTATTCTTTCGCCGGAAAAACAAGTTTGTTTTTCCGATACCGCCATCGTGGAATTTTTTCCGCTTACCGATCAGGAGATTGATGCCTATATACGTACCGGAGAGCCGATGGATAAAGCCGGCGCCTATGGGATTCAAGGAATGGGCGCGCGCTTTATCAAACGCATAGAAGGGGATTTCTATACCGTAATGGGACTGCCCTGCGGCAAACTGTACCAAACGCTGAAAAGTTTCTCCTTTAAACGGGAATCGTTATTTTAAAAACTTTATCGGAGTCTCTAAAAAAGTTTTATAAAAATCCATACTCTTTAAAAGCAGCATGGGGTCCTTTGTGATTGCCGCGGGATGCGGTGAATCTTCGGCGCTTATTCCCGCCCCAATCGTTAGTCCGGAAATCTTTTTTATTGGGTTGCTTTTATTGACGCCATAACGGAAACAAAAGGTTTTATTTTTGAATTCCCGCCGGCCTGCGTATTTTTGTAAAATTGATTCCGCTTTGAAATCGTATCTGCTATCTTTACTAAACAAAAAAAGGAGTGTTTTTGATGCTGTATATATTAGCCTGTGTTTATGTAATTCTCTCTTGTTCGGGGCTTATCCTGTTTAAGCTCGGCAGCAGCGCGGGCCTAAGCATTGGTTTTTCCCAAGGCTTTTTAAACATGAAGCTCAGCGGACTTTCCCTGTTAGGTATGCTCTGCTATATCACCAGTTTTCTGTTATATTTAGTTCTGGTTTCAAAATTTGACTTAAGCCGCATTTATCCTATCACCACCGGTGTAATTTTTGTAGGTGTTATGATTGCTTCGGCTATCGTTCTGCACGAGAATATCAGTTGGGTGCAAATTATCGGCAGCGCGTTGATTCTTATCGGCGTGGTAATGCTGAGTATCAAACGATAAAACTTCCCGGAAAGCCAATAAAAAACTGATTTCACTGAAAAAAGCGAAATCAGTTTTTTTATATCCAATAAGCTGTTTCTTGAATCTTTTCTATGTGTATGCATTTTCCTCAAAAGCAAGAAAACTTTTTATATATGATACGCCGAAAGCGGCGCGCTGCTCTGAACAAGTCCGCGCAGAGTCCTTCCCTGCCGACCCGCGCGGGAAATTTCCGCGCCGGACAGGCCGAAAATAACCTTTCCCTGATCTACGGTCGACGCATAAATTTTTTCCATATCATTGTATTCCGGCTGAGACATATTGATACAGCTCAATCCGTCCAATTCGCAGGCCGCGCCGATATAATGATCTCCGCGTCCGCAAAAATGCATTCCTCCGCCCAATGCACGGAACACACGCCGATCATAGGGCATGATAAATTCCCGATATAATTCTTCCGAAAGATTGGTTGCCGCGTCATTTCGCACAATGGTTTTTCCCTTATGCAGGAACCCCCATTCAATGGAATGTCCGGCGTCATAAGTCGGATATAGTTTTTGCCACTTGGCGGTAAACTCCAAATACACATCCGTCAGATAATCCAGCGCTTGATGAATCAGCTCCGGTTCATCATAAAAAGCGTAATAAATATCCGTTCCCGCCAAAATATCCGCCAAATCAAACGGGCCCTGTAGATCGGGATTATACAAGGAAACAAACCGCCTGATCAGCGGATACTCTTGGGTGATCTCCTTCCACCGCTGCCCAAATTCAAATACCAACGGAACCAGTCCCTTAGTATAATCCGTTTTTCTTTCTTCCGCAATACTCCGCAGCCCTTCTATGCCGTTTGCCAAAGGCCTCGCTCCTGGCAAAGTATCCGCTTCATCCTTTAAATGAAGCAATTCCGCCCCAAACATAGAAGGAATAATTCCTGTACCGTAATTCGCGCGGACGCTCAGCATTACGCCGACTTCTCCCGCCAGCACGTCGGAAACACCTTTTAACTGCGTATAAAGCATAAGGTCTATATCCTCAAACGCCCGATTGATAACCACTCGGGGCCATTCCGTTCCGGCCGGAATCGGTTTGCGGCGCGGAGAGAAAAAAGGATCGGTACATTTTAAATCGCAAAAATTCAGCCATTCCTGTTCCAATCTCTGTTCTTGCGCGGCATCAATCCGCGTTTCCACATCTTCCAAAAACCGCTCAAGTTGAATCTTTTCCATCTTACAACCTCCTATGAAAAAACGCCGAAACCGCGGCCACGTGGCAGCTCTAACGAGGATGTAACTGCCGTTCGGCAAACCGAAAATATCCATAACTGCCGTTCTGCTTCAATCCACTCGTTTTCGCCGTTTGGCGACAGGCGTAAAAAATTCTTCTGTCTTCGCCTGTAATACAGGTTGCATTATATCATGAAATTTCAGCAATAAATAGCCATATGTTGACCAAAAACTTAAAAATATTGACTTTATTTTTCTCCTATATTATAATCGATAATCGGAGGTGATACTGTTTGAACGCTTTGAATGTTTATTCCCATAATGCGGTAGTCTGTAATTTTCCGCAAACCATGGGATACGAAATGAAAAACATGCATATTCATGACGTCTATGAAATTTACATGGCGCTCAGCGATCAGGTTCAGTTTTTTGTCAATAACGGGATGTATATTCTCCAAAACAGAGACATCATTCTTTTTAACAAAAACGATCTGCATAAAGTCAGCGTTCCTTCACAAAAGCTTTATCGCCGCTGTATTATTACCTTTTCTCCCGACGCGTTTTCCGCGCAATTTCGTCAGGCCAAAAGCCTTTTATCCTGTTTTCATACAGAAAACGGCGGCCGTCATTTGAAGCTGACGCCTGACGAGCAACTTCGTTTCTTATCGCTGGCAAAGGCCATAGAGCAGCCGGAAAACACGCCGCAGAATTTTTCAGATATCGGCCGGTGGCTGAATCTCGGGCAGATTCTGCTGCTTTTATGCGGCGTTCAGCATAGGCAGTTCCAAGAAAGACCTTTTGACGAGACCGAAAAATTCCCGCACGTACAGCGAGTGCTAGAGTATATTGATAAAAACTATACCGATACCATTTCTCTGGACGCGTTAAGCGTCTATTGCTTTGTCAATAAATCCTACCTGTGCAGACTGTTCAAGCGGCAGACAGGTTTTCATATTCATGATTATATTGTTTACCGGCGCCTGTCTCAGGCCATATCCTTGCTGCGCAGCGGAAAAAGCGTGAGTGATACCGCCGAACTGTCCGGGTTCAGCAGCGATACGCGCTTTATTACCGTCTTTCGTCAGCAATTGGGCATAACGCCCCATCAATATGCGAAAAATTATGAAAAATCCGTCATGCCGGATTGACCTATAGATACCCAAAACAATTCTTCCGCCGCTTTACCCAAAAAAGAACAAAGTTCCGAATTGCTGAAAAAATTCATGATACCTCTATATTTTAAATCTATCTTTTATAAAGTCACAAAGAAATGAATCGGGATTATTTTTCCCGTTTTCAGTCTGTCGAAAAACCTATTCGTAAATTGCAATAGGTACAAAAGCAAATTTTTATGCATCGCATCGGGAGGATCTTCTCCGATAAACGACTTATCGGGACGATTTGCGCCCCTTCCTCGGCCTTTGGGGGAAATTTTACCCTCTCGGGATCTTCCCATCACCTCTTGAATAAGGCGAGCAAAAACGTTCTTGTGCAGTTTTTGCCCGTATAATTTTTTGACACTGTGTATACGGAATGGTTTTTTCGGTAACCTTAAAATATAATTTTTCGCGGCGGTAACGCTGCTTCAAACTGTCAAAAAAGCATCGTTTTCATCAAAATAAAACGATACTTTTTTCGTTAATTTGCAAATTTAACAGCATATTCAAAAAAATAAAGTTGTAATGTGGGCATTTTCTATGCCCACATTGCAGACTGTCAAAAAGCGTTAATATAGTTTCTGTATGCAAACAAGCCGTCTGCATTTCTGCAAGCGGCTTTTACATTTTATTTCACCGGACGAAGCTGGGAATAACCGTTCCAGGCGAACAGAGCTTCTTCCGCTTCATCCCCATAAACCTGCTCTACATCGCAAATATACAGGTAGTGATCGCCCACTTCGTGGTATTCCTTAAGGTTGCAAACAATAGCGACACGGCTGTGAGCGGGGATTTTGATAGAACTGCCCTCTACTTCAGCAAGCTCAATATTATATTGGGAAGCCTTATCCGTATTGCGTCCGGTGGTGCTGCCGCAGCCAAGCACAGCGTCCGCAAGCTCTGCGCCGGGAATGGTAAGAATGACCTTCTTATTGTTCCGCACCATTTCGCCGCTGTAGGAAGTCTTTGCCATGGCATAAGCAATCATACTCGGGTTGTAAGAGAGATAAGTCCACCAGGATACCGTGGCAAGATTGGTAGAGCCATCCGGCTTTTGGGTGCATACCACCGTCACCGGGTTGGGGGAAGTCAGTTGAGAAGCCTTAGGTAAAGTAATTTGTTTCATAGTAATTCGTTCCTTTCTGTATTATTGAATAGATTTTCCAAGCGCATAGACTTGCTCAATTTCTGTCTTTCCTTTGATATCGCCGACTTTCATATTTTCTCCAGCCAAGACATGACCGAGATTTTTCCACCGAAGATGTTCCATTAGGTGGTCATAGTAAAGGACGGCGTCATCAAAGCCGTGGCCTTCCGCCGTCATCAGAAGGGCCGATGATTTCCCATTTCCTCGGAGGAGATTCCCATCTCCTTCCTCCAAAGCAAACAGGCGGTCAAGGGCTGTTCTAAGCTGCCCGCTCATCGTCCAATAGTAAAGCGGACTGGCCAGCACAACTACATCACACTCTTTTACTGCTGTGTCCACCAAAGCAGCCTTTGCAGCCGTGAATATCCATTTTGTCCAAGAAAAACTTACTGTATTACCGACGCTCTCAGCCCCGTCCGTAAACACCTTAACAAGGGCAGAAGTATTTCCCATTTTGCGGGGGCTTCCGTTTAAGATCACAATTTTTTACTCATCGCTCATACCCCCGTTTATTTTTTCATCAGGTCTGCACCGCTGTGCCATGCCTGACCGACCTTTTCGCCAATGGCATAGTACCCATTCTGCGTTTGGTCAAAGGCAAAAGCATGGAGTTTCCCGGCATTGATTTTTCCTGCGTCGTCCAAAACTTTTTCGTCGGCAATCACATTGACAATCTTTCCAAGCACCCGCAGTCCATAGGGCTGGGTCTGCATTTCTACAACCTCACATTCCAATGTGAGCGGATATTCAATAATGACAGGTGCGTCCACTCGCTCGCTTTTAACAGCGTGAAGCCCTGTACGCTCAAATTTATCTGCCATCTTATTAGAACTGGCAATTCCAAGAAAATCAGATTCCCGCAGCGTATCCGTTCCGGGAACGGCGAGGGTAAAGGCTTTTCGAGTTTCCAGATTAGCCACTGTTTTGTGTTCCGCCTCCAGATTCAGCGCAACCATATCTTCGGCGCAAATTCCTCCCCACGCCATCATCATCACATCGACGGTATCATTTTCGTTGTAAGTACCAATCATGTAAGTCGGCATAGGAAACAAGTAAGGCTTGACGCCCAAATTTTTTGACATAGTTATGACTCCTTTCCTATCAGACGGATTGACTTCATCCGCTTTTGATATTATAATTATATCAAGAATAAAAAGAAAGACAAGTACGCACATTAAAGTGCGATACTAACATGATATTATATACTTACTTTTAGGAGAGTGTAAAATGAGCATAGAGTGCATTAAAGGCGCTAATTTGGAAAAAACCGGATTCAACTACACCATGTCCTTGATACAGGGAAAATACAAGATGTTTATTCTGTATGCCCTGATGGGCTTTCAGGTCGTGCGTTTCAACGAATTCAAGAAATATATCAAAACCATTTCCTATAAAACGCTGAGTACCACCTTAAAAGAATTGGAGGCGGACGGCCTCGTCCATCGGGAAGAATATCCGCAAATCCCCCCAAAAGTAGAGTACAGCTTAACAGAACGGGGCAAATCACTGATTCCGATTTTAGACAGTATGTGTGACTGGGGAGAGAAGAATAGAATGCCGGCGAATCGACCCTGATATGATTTATCTTTGGGATAGATAGGATTGATATTTGCTTAGATTGTTATTTGATCCTTTGATAATTCTTTGAATAAGCATTTATATGTGGAGGATTTTCCGTGTGCGGATATTGCCCATACGGAGAAGCCAAAAAATAAATCTTTTAACCTCTGAGTGTTTTTAATTGAGGTAGGAACACCGGGATATGGCAAGCCGTTCAAAAACCGCTTTCTTATGAGTCGAAAAATAGAAACCCCAAAAGCCTGATGTTAAACCATTTCTAAGGCATATACTTTGAGGGGCAAGGTGTTTGTACCTTGCCTCTCATTTTGCGTTTGAAAGCGTTACTGACTTAATCTTTTTAGCTTTCATTTTTGTATCATCTTACACGAAAATTACTTCTGTGTTTACGATTTCCGCAGCCGCTTCACGCAGCGCATTCATCTTGCCTACCCATTCCATTGTAGGCTCGGCTTTGAGCTTTTTGGTTATACTTTCACGCTCCGCCATCTGTTCCACCAGCCGAAGAAACATATTCTCTGCCTGTTCATCAATATCAGCAAGATAGCTGTTCAGTTTGCCACTTGTCAGCAGATTGGTATATAACACTTTGCGATACTATTTAAGATACCGTAAATGCCGCTGCCCCCATATCCCTATGGGCTTACTTTCTTCAGTTGACAGGGAAAGATTCGGCAAGTAATAGTCGCCTTGCAGAGTATATGTGCCGCCCATCTGTTCAAATATTGTCTTTTTCATAACCTTAACCCTCCGTGATTCTGATTTTGAATTTCTTAATAGGTGCATTGACTAGAACCTCATCAACTGCGTCTGTATATCTATCTTCTGTAAGCAGTTTGTTCCTCAGCGCATTAAGAACATTTAGAATAATCTTCCGTTCATTTTCATCAATCGCTATGTAGTATTTTTGATTTCGCATATCCGTTTACCTCCTTCACCTTCATTGTAACAAGGAAGTTGTTGCTTGACAAATGTGCGATTTTATTTTTTTGCATAAGGAAAGACAGCGCAAAAAGCACTACTTCCTTCTACGCTGTCTTTCCGCCTTTGCAACGCTCATAAGCTGTATTCAATGTTGTTTTCAAATTACTGCCTTATGTGGCGTTAGCATAATTCACTTTCTTGTTTCAAAACATAAAGTTTCTTTTAAGCGCTAAAAAAACATCCTTACATTTTTTCGTGATACAGCTTTAAGGCATCCCTATGGTTCAGCGCCGCGGAAAATAAGTGAAGGTCCCTTATTTTTCCGCAAAAAGCGGCATCCCCTTTCTCCTGCCCGCCCAAGCGCAAAGGAATCTCGGTATTGATAATATCTCCTGAAATTTCCTTCCATCCGCCTTCATGAATCTTTCCGTCCACATATACCATCGTTCGGTGCCCATCATAAGAAAATACGACATGATGCCATTGCCCGATTGATAATGGTTCTCGCCAAAAAGCAAGGGTTCCCTCATTGTACCAAGCGTTATTTTGCGTGTGAATAACGCCGTGTCCGCATCCTGTGTTTTCCAATAAAATTCTGAAATTAAAAATCTCGTTCTCGTTATCGTTTTTTCCCAATAATGAGCACACACTGGTAGGATAGCAATCCATTTTGAACCGTACCGCGCAGGAAAACTGATGCATTTTTTCCGGAAAAACTTCCGCAGCGACTTCCGCGTATTCTCCGTTTCCCGAAAAAGAAAGCTCTTCTGTTCCCTTCAAAAGCTTTCTTGCTCCGTCAGCGGAAACAAACGCGCAGGGATCCTTTTTCAAGCTGTAAAAAGGCTTTTTCTCCGCATCGGGATTCTTTCTCTCCGTCAACGCGCGGAATTTTCCAAGCAGTAAATCTCCGTCCTCTCCCAAAATTTCCGTTACAAGCATCGGATACGCCTGAGTCAAAATTCTTTTTTCCAACACATAGGTCTCTTTAATTTTGGCTATCAGCGCGTTTACTGTTTTTTCATCTTCGGGAATGGGATAAAAAGTTTTAAAGTTCGACTCCGTCAACGACTGCTTAAGATACCGCATTCTAATCTCTTCATAGGCTTGAACAACTTTTTCATACTCCCTGAGCACTTGCTGTAACGCTGGGGAAAGGGAAAGAGTATCCATCATATACTGCAGTCTCTCAAAAATCAATTTTTTGTTGTCGGCCGCCAAATGAAATGCCCTATAATCAAGCTTTCCTAAGCACCGATATTGCAGTCCCTCCTGCAATACCTTAGAAAGCTCTATTCCATATACATAATCGTCTTTTATTTGCGGCCGGGAAAGAAGAAAGAATATTGCATCATTTCGTCCCGTTCCGCTCAAATAATCCAGCAATTCCGAAAGGATACGCTCATACGCACGGTCAAAAGAACGAAAAAGCTCTCGGGGCTTGACAAAAGATATCAGCTTATCATAACTCAAAAAAGTACTGTACAATCGCGCGCTTCGGATACCTTTATGGATTTCATCAAAAGGTACACGAACTTTGGTAATGGGTTTTAACGGGTCAAAAAACACGCAATCATATTGCTTTTCCGCCACGTCAAAGCCATGAATCAAAATATGATGCACATCATGATTGTTTGTATAATGCCTGGAGGCGCTGTTATAATAATTATCGATTAACGCTATAATGTAAAAATCCTGTTTGATATACGGAATAAAAACCTCGGTACTGTTATACGGTATCCATCCATTTTTATCCAGAACCGAACTTTCAAAAATATCCTGATAAAAGCCGCGGTCATCAGTATAATCAAAATACTGGTCCTGAATATACACCGTATTAATAAAATTGGCGTAATACCAAGGCGCAATGGCTTCGTTTAAAAACGGAATCTGAAAATACAATAAATGATACGGAACATGCGTAACCTTTGCTTTTTCCTGTGACAAAGGCAATACTTTTTTTGTTTGCTCCGTTGGAATTTGATTCCTTAGTTCTGTTTCAACGCATTCATACTCACCCTTTAAGAATTCGTTAATGTGAATAAGAAAGCTCCGCGCTATTTCATCCTCTTCTTCCAATAAAAGATAAAATCGCTCCTCTTCCCTCCACCATTGGATCTCCGGATAAACTCTCAGCTGATATTGCAGCCATCCTTCCACATATCCCGTGGGCAACGACGTTTTCAATTCAAACTGTTTTTTCATTTTTCCCTCCGTCTCTCTGCTTCAAAACAGAAACCAAACGAGCACGCTGCTTGGCTGTTTTAAATACAATTAAATGTTTTATAAAGCAATAAAATATGCTTTACGCAACTTCTGCTTTTCTAAGACCGCCGCAAATCTCCCGATATACGGCTAAAAGATTACCCGCAAAATTGCCGCGCGGATAAGAACCTTTGCCGCCTTCGCGCTATATGCTTCGCCCCTGCAATCTTCTATTTTTTATATAAATTTTATAAAAAATTGGTTATTCACAAATATATTCTACTGTTTTCCCCTAAAAAAGTCAATATGCCGGCTTACAAAAAAATGCCTGCGTAAGCTTAAAGAAGCTTCACAGGCACTGTTTAACGTATCAACAAATCCGCTTAAAGCAAAACAGAATAGATTTCCTGTCCGCCGTTCACAAAAACTTCAACGATATATGCGTCCCGAAGAATTTTTAAATCCGTTATCTCACCCGTATATACTACGGGATCACGGTTGGTACGCTGGATTATAAAGCCGGTATCGGTTCGTTTTACACAAGGATCCTCTTCCTTGAGCAAATGCTGTAATTCTTCCACAGGATATCCGTATACCTGGCCGTCCTTTAATGTTAATTGTCTGGGAACAGACATGCACCCCACATCTTTTTGCGCATATCCGGCATAGCGCCAGCCGGGAATCCAAGAAATCAAAAGATTCCTTCCCTTATGATCCCGGAACACTTGCCCCGCGTACTGATCCGGACCTTTATCTACTTCTCCGGTATAATTCACAGAAAACTTTCCGTGGGCAAATTCTCCGTACATAACAGAAAAGTAATGATTTCCATCCATGGGACAAACCGATGCCGTAAGCAAATACCGATTATCTTCCGCCGACATAAACGAAGGGCATTCGGCAAACTTGCAGTTTTCCCATTGACTCATGATTCCTGTGTATTCCCAGTCAAAAAGATTCTCACTTGTATAAAGAAGCAATCGGGCCGCCTGATCCTGCGGATTTCCCGTTGCCATTACACAATAATATTTTCCGTTGACGCAGCATACAGCAGGGTCGCGGAAATCAGGGCCGCCCTGGGGAGGATAATGATCAATCACGGGATTTTTTGCATATTTTTCAAAATGAATTCCATCGGTTGAATACGCAACACTGACCGTTTGAATCTGCGGTGTATGAATCGACGCATAGAACAAATACAGTATATTGTCTTTTACGATTGCCGTACCGGACCAACACCCGTTATTGTCATATTCCCTGTCCGGGCAGAGGGCAATTGGCAGTTCCTCCCAGTGGAGAAAATCCTTTGTTCTGGCATGTCCCCAGTGCATGGGCTGGTTCCCCGGAACTTCCGAATCCGGCGAATGCTGATAAAAAACATGATAATAGCCCTGAAAGTAAACCAGCCCGTTCGGGTCATTCATCCAGCCTTTTTTCGGTTTATAATGATATTTTAATTTTTGCAGATAATTCATACCGAAAGCTCCTTTGAATACCTTGAACGATCTGTATCAGTCGCATTATATCATAACAATATTCCACAGTCAATGTTGATAAAAACGAATTCCGCATTCCCAATAAATTTTATTGCTGCTAAAGTTTTGCTTTTCACACGCCCTTTTATAAGGATTGTATAACTCGCTTATACCATAGAATTTTTCTGCTTACCTCTCTGTTTTATTCACCACCTCACCGATCGCTTGTTAAAAAAGAGGGTATCCCTCCGGCCGGCGAATGGCTTTTGAAATACCCCCATGAGTTACTGATAAAGTTTTCGAATATCGCCGTCATTGACCCAGCAAAGACCGTTATCCAACAAATACGGATTTCTGGCTCCCTCGGCGATTTTTGTAATAACCCCGTGATTGCGCAGCATTTTATCCGCTCCGATGGCTTTGCTGATAGGATCGCTGCTGGAGCGATAACAGGTAGAAAAGACTACATGCTGCCCAATCTGATATTTTGCGGAAGACTGGGGGGGATCCTCATTATTCCCCTGCACAACAATTTCCTTCGGAAAATCCCTATAACAGCGGCTGACGTCACAATCTCCCTTTACCCCGGGAATTTCTCCTTCACTGGTATACTGCCACATATCGCAGACAACATTCGGTCTCTGCGTGCTGTAACGCGCGCACCAACGGGTATATCTATCATAAAACGGATCTTCAAGGCGGGTATTGAACCACCACTGGTTAGCATATATTCCCGCATAATATCCTGCTTTTTCTATTTTATCACAAAAAATACGGGTAAGCTGTATAAGTTCAGCATTACTCATCATTCCTACGGTTTTTGCGTCTTCCAAATCATAATAAACCGGATAACTCAGTTTATAATTCCGAATCAATCTGAGCACGTGATCAGCCTCACCGTTTGCCATTTCCGGTTTTTTGGCATAAGAATATAAATATACGCCGAAAGGAATTCCCAACCGCGTACATTCATCGGCATTTCTTTTAAATTGCTTATCATCCTGCTCAACCAAATCTTGACCGTATCCGCACCGTAAAATTGCTCCCTGTATATGATTCTTTACCGTTTCCCAGTCAATTTGACCTTGATGATAACTTACATCAATTACCGTCATCATAAAAAATTCCTCCTCCCCTTCCCCATAATATGAAACTTCTTAGATTTTGGTTCCTATAAAACGGCATTGAATGAAAATATATCCGGATTTTTATAAAAAACACAATAAAACAGAAAAACACTTTTCATGTGTTTGCATGTATAAAAAGCCGCTGGAACGATACCCGGCGGCAAAGAAACCCCTAACAATAAATTTTTCAGCCTGTTATTTTACCGAAACCGCGTTTACCGGTTATATTTTATACTGAGCATACCCCGAATAAATAAACAGAGCGCAAGCGGCAATAACGGCACCGGCAAAAAAGCTCCACGCGAGAGACATGACATAAGGAGAAAGCTTTTCATGCTCACGCTTTTTTCTGTAAGTATAAATATAGGTGGCGATACCGGATATTACCGCGGTAATCAGCGCGTAAACAGTAAAAGAGGTAATCTCCGTACTGGTGTCTCCCGATAACGCAAATCCCAATATAATATATACAGGACTGGCACAGGAAATAATGCCTAAATTCAAACCCGTAAAAACAGAACCGATAATCAAAAGAATTTTTTTAAACATTCCGATGCTCCTTTACAACGTATCAATTTCCAGGGGTTCTTTTGTCTCTGTATCCGCTGTATCGCCTTCTTGTGCGTTTTCTTCCTCTTCTTCATGGGGCGCCGTGGCCACTGCCACAACCTTTACATCGGAATCTACCTTCATAACCCGTACGCCCTGAGTAGAACGTCCCATCGTGCGAATCTCTGTGATACTGGTGCGAATGATGGTGCCGTCGGAGGTAATCAGCATGATATCCTCATCCCCCTCAACCGCTGCCATATCCACCAAAAGACCCGTATGCTCGTTGAGCGCATGCGTAATAATTCCCTTACAATTTCGGCCTGTAACACGGTATTCTTCTACATCGGTACGCTTGCCGTAACCATTTTCAGTAATGGTGAGAATCTGGCAGTCATCCTTAATAATCGCCATATTCACCACATAATCATCTTCCGCTAAATTCATAGCCGTAACACCCATCGTACTGCGGCCCATATTGCGTACAAGTTTTTCTTCAAAGCGGATAGACTTTCCTTGCGCGGTAGCCAGCATAATATCATCTTTTCCGGAAGTAAGCGCTACATGAATCAATTCATCTCCGTCACGCAGAATGATGGCAATCAACCCGTTTTTCCGAATATTATATTCGCTTAAAGCCGTCTTTTTAATAAAGCCCTGCCGTGTTGCCATCACTAAATTCATTCCCTCACGTTGTTCAGGCTCTTCCGGCAGCGCGATTACCGTGCTTACCTTTTCCCCGCCGTCAAGGTTTAAAAGATTCACGATAGCGCTTCCCTTAGCCGTACGGCTTGCCTCGGGAATTTGATGGCATCGCAGCTGAAACACCCTGCCCCGGTTAGTAAAGAACAGAAGATCGGAATGCGTACTGGTAACCATAACCTTTTCCACAAAATCCTCATCCCGGGTAGTGATCGCGGTAATCCCTTTTCCCCCGCGGCGCTGCGCCCGATACGTATCCGAGGGAACGCGCTTGATATAACCAAAGTGCGTCATGGTAACTACCATGTCCTCCTCCTGTATCAGGGATTCTATATCAATTTCATCTGAAAGGGCGGTAATTTCCGTACGGCGTTCATCGTTATATTTATCTTTAATTACCAGCAATTCTTCCTTGATGATATCCAGTATCAGCTGAGGATCCGCTAAAATAGCGCGGAACCGTTGAATGTTGGCTTGCAGTTCTTCAAATTCCTGCACCAATTTTTCTTTTTCCAGTCCTGTTAAGCGCTGAAGACGCATATCCAAAATACTCTTTGCCTGCTCAAGAGAAAATTGAAGTTCCTCCATCAGCCTTGTTCTGGCGACGTCGGTTGTCTGACTGGAACGAATTAACGCAATAACCTCGTCAATAATATCCAGCGCCCGCAAAAACCCTTCTACAAGATGTGCCCTGGCAAGAGCTTTATCCAAATCAAATTGTGTCCTTCTGCGTACAACTTCCTTCTGATGTTCCAAATAATAGTAGAGCATTTCCTTAAGGTTGAGTACGCGCGGCTCGCCGTCCACAAGCGCAAGCATAATCGCGCCGAAGCTCTCCTGCAATTGCGTGTGTTTATACAAATAGTTAAGAACCACCTGCGGATTAACATCTTTTTTCAGTTCAATAACAATACGCATGCCGTCCTTATTGGATTCATCCCGAAGAGCACTGAGTCCTTCAAAACATTTATCTTTATACAGTTCGGCAATTCTCTCCACCAATTTGGCCTTATTCACCTGATAGGGAATTTCCGTGACCACAATACGCTGTCTGTCACCGGACATCTGCTCAATTTCACTTTTGGCGCGAATGACGATTTTCCCTCTGCCGGTAGTATAGGTATCCCGAATACCGGATATCCCCATAATCTGCGCAGCCGTGGGGAAATCAGGTCCCTTGATATATTCCATCAGTCCATCCACGGTAATATCGGGATTTTCGATAAGCGCCACAGCGCCGTCAATAACCTCGCCCAAATTATGAGGAGGGATATTGGTTGCCATACCCACGGCAATACCGTCGGAACCGTTAACCAAAAGATTGGGAAATCGGGAAGGCAGCACGCGGGGCTGCAGTTCAGTTTCATCAAAATTAGGATAAAAATCCACCGTTTCCTTATCAATATCCGCCAGAAGCTCACCGGCGATTTTTGAAAGCTTAGCCTCTGTGTAACGGGATGCCGCCGCCGGATCGCCGTCCACGGTACCAAAGTTTCCTTGCCCGAAAGCAAGGGTATAGCGTATAGAAAACGGCTGCGCTAAACGCACAAGAGCATCGTAAATGGAAGAATCTCCGTGCGGATGGTATTTACCCATAACATCTCCCACAATACGCGCGCTTTTCCTGGTAGGTTTATCATAGGTATAACCGCTTTCATACATGGAATACAAAATTCGACGGTGTACCGGCTTTAAGCCGTCCCGTACATCGGGAAGCGCACGGCTAATATTCACCGCCATAGCATAGGATATAAAAGATTTTTTTACTTCATCTTCTATATTGATATCTATAATCTTGTTTTTCAGGTTATTATTTTCCATCTTTTACACCGCCTTAAATATCAAGATCTTCTACCAAACGCGCATTCTTTTCAATAAACTCCTTGCGCGGTTCTACCTCATCGCCCATCAAAACCGTAAAAATCTGATCAGCGGCAATAGCGTCCTCCATGGTAACGCGCAAAAGGGTTCTGGTTTCAGGATCCATTGTGGTTTCAAAAAGCTGTTGACTGCTCATTTCGCCAAGGCCCTTATACCGCGCTACCTCATAGTTCTGACGATTAATGGAATCCAAATAAGCGTTCAGTTCGGCATCGGAATAAAAATAATAGATTTGTTTTGTCCGCGTCATGGTAACCTTATACAGCGGCGGCTGCGCGATATATACATATCCCCCGGTAATCAGCTGAGGCATATGGCGGAAAAAGAACGTCAGCAGCAGCGTACGAATATGTGATCCGTCAACATCGGCATCGGTCATGCAGATGATTTTATGATACCGCAGCTTTTCTTCATTAAATTCCACATCGATCCCGGCGCCGAAAGCGGTAATCATGGAACGGATCTCATTATTTTGAAGCATTTTATCCAAGCGTGTTTTTTCCACATTCAGAATTTTACCTCTCAGCGGCAGAATTGCCTGCGTTTTCCGGTCACGCCCTTCTTTTGCGCTGCCGCCGGCAGAATCCCCTTCCACAAGGAAAATCTCGCATTTTTTCGGATCGCTTTCGGAACAATCCGCCAGTTTTCCCGGCAAAGAGTAATTATCCAGCACATTTTTACGCCGTGTAAGCTCACGAGCCTTTCTGGCGGCTTCTCTGGCTCTGCTTGCGGTAAGACATTTATCGATAACCGTTCTTGCTATAGCGGGATTCTCCTCTAAAAAGTCCCCCAATTTTTCACCTACAATGGCTTCCGTTACAGGGCGGATTTCGCTGTTTCCCAGCTTGGTTTTTGTCTGTCCTTCAAACTGGGGTTCCTCCAGTTTAACGCTGATAACCGCCGTTAATCCTTCACGAACATCTTCTCCCGAAAGATTCTGATCGCTTTCTTTCAGCAGCTTGTATTTGCGGGCATAATCATTGATCGTCTTAGTAAGCGCGTTTCGGAATCCCGTAAGATGGGTTCCGCCTTCGTGGGTTTGAATATTATTGGCAAAGGTAAAAACCGTTTCGTTATAATTATCGTTATACTGCATAGAAACCTCTATGGTAGAGGTCCCTTTCTTCCCTTCAAAATATAAAGGCTGTTCAAACAACACTACTTTATTTTTATTTAAAAACTGCACAAACTCAACGATGCCGCCTTCATAATGAAAGCTTTCCATGCGCTGAGCGCCTTCGCGCTGATCCTCAATAGTAATGCGTATGCCTTTATTTAAAAAAGCAAGCTCACGCAAGCGGGTTTTTAAATTATCATAAGAAAACACCGTGGTTTCAAATACGTCCGAATCCGGCCAAAAACGAACAAAGGTACCCGTATGCTCACAATTTCCCGTTATGGTCAGCTCGCCTGCCGGATCGCCGCGATGATAATCCTGCGCATAAATATTGCCGTTACGATATACCTCAATATGAAGCTGTGAAGCCAGCGCGTTTACTACCGAAAGGCCTACGCCGTGAAGTCCGCCGGATACTTTATATCCCCCGCCGCCGAATTTACCGCCGGCATGCAGTACGGTAAGTGCTACTTCCACAGCGGGCTTGCCGTATTTTTCATGCATATCCACCGGAATTCCCCGGCCGTTATCTTTTACCGAACACGAGCCGTCTTCATGAATGGTCACCGTGATATTATCGCAGCAGCCGGCCAGTGCCTCGTCGATAGAGTTATCCACCAATTCCTGCACCAAATGATGCAGACCGCGTTCATCCGTTGATCCTATGTACATTCCCGGTCTGCGCCGTACAGCCTCCAGTCCCTCTAAGACCTGGATCTGCGACGCGTTATAGTTGTTTTCAGTCATAAACATTTATCCTTTCAAAACACTTGCCTATTGATTTATGAAAGCAAGCTATTCAAACAATGATGCTCCGCGGTTTTATCCGTACGGTTAATAAAAAAACGATTTTTTATTTTGCTATATTATATAGTATTATTA
>CAJKLB010000035.1 GCA_905200615.1 uncultured Selenomonadales bacterium
ATTATACCATAGGAGTTTTTTTACTCATCGGCAAAAGCCTCTTTTGAACCACTCCCTTAGCGTGTGGTTTTCTTGATACAAAAAGATGCATCCCGAATAAAAAACATCGGAATGCATCTTTTATTAGAACTTATACTTTTTCAATATAGAGTACCCAATCACAACCGTCCGGCTTGCTTTCCAAGAAAAGATTTCCCAAAATTCCGGCCTCTTTTGTAAAGCTGCTACCGTTTTGCCCGGTTCGCGGATTAAACCAAGTACACCGATAGGAAGCGCCGGGTGTCAGCTGTTTCACGGTTCCCGTTGCATAACTTTCCACCAAGGATCCGTTGCTGTTTGCCGGCATGTCATAACCTCCGTTATGCATCTGCAAAACATCCGCCGCCATTTGGTCCGCCGCATTATATCCGCCCTCGGTAACAGAAACCGTATAGAAATATATCACGGCTTTACTGTTATCACTGTTGCTGGCCATATGATACAAAACGCCGGAAAGGGATGTTGCAAAGTAGGCGTCATCATCAAACCGAGGAATCAAATTCTGCCAATCGCCTACGGTTGTTTCAAAGAAGTTCCGTGCATATCCCAATTGATCCGCACTCTTATAATTTAATCCGTCAATATAGGTTGCCGCTTGTTTTTCTGCCGGAGCAATATAATCTACCGTATCAGCAGTACCCGCATCTTCATTATAAGAAGCAAGATAATCCCAAGTATCCTGTGCGCCGTAAGCATAACCGAACATACCACTGAGGTACGCCATCCATCCTCTCACACGCATTCCGTAATTCTTTGTCCACAAATAGCAATACCGCGGTTCGTAATTCACAATAACCTTTCCCTGTCCGTTATACCAGTAATCTTTCGCAATATTATTCATCTGCGCAGCGCCGGAAGCATTCAAGGAAGAAGACAACTGTGCCGCATACCAAGTATGATTGCTTACATTGCGGAAAGCTGACGGTCTGGTTTGTGAATCACCGTAATAAAGGGTTGCTCCCGTTGTATCAATCGGTGTAAGGGTTTTGTCCGAAAGCTTAACAATATTGCCGTTTTGATCAAAAGTATCACCGGCCAAATAATACCCTATTCCATTGCCAAGGCATTCTGTTCCACCGCCGCCGATGCTCTCTTGATGGCCCGAAAGCGGATGAGTGTACGCATCATATTTTTCAATATAAGCAGCCACAAGCAAATACGGATTATTGATTGAATTCCACATGACATGTCCGTTGTTCTTTGATGTATATTCTCCGTTGCTTCCCTGTTCATTACGGTTATAGTAAAAGTCATTATCAATCTCCTGGCCTAAAGTCCACATAACAGGATAGGCACCGTAACGCGCAACCCAATAACGGGTAAGCTTATCTAAATACGTATATACGGAATCCGTATAATCATAAATAATATGATTAGTGCCCACAACATGACCTTCCTGCTCGGGATTCTGGTTATATTGCCCCTCCGAAATCACTTTGCCTGTATCATCGCTGTAGCAAAGGAATTTATCGGTATCCATACCGCCGGCTAATTCAATCAATGTTGCCATTTGAGACGGATAGAAGAACTGCGCGTTTGCATGAACCAAACCGGCGTCCGCAATGGCTTTAAATGCAGCATCAAATTGCTGCAATCCTTTAATATCAGCACCTGTTACACCGTTTTCTAAATTAAACGCAGCTCCTAAAGGCTCACTTTGAATTACCGTAAATCCTTGCTGTACACGAGTCTGCGCAAGTTTTTGAGCAAAATTAACGGTAACACTGTCATTCGTATTTCCTGTATATTTGATTCCTGAGGCAAAAGTACCCGAATTGTCTGCCGTATATCCGGTGAATTCAGCTTCCACATCTTTAGCCTCCTGTCCAAGTGCCCAATGAGTATCGCCAAGATAGAAGAACGGCGTACCGTCATGATACATAAAATACCGTGCACCGTTAACAGTTTTGATAAAGCCGTGCTCATAAATATCAAGATCTCCGCTATATTCACTGCAAAGAATGACACCCGACGCCTGCAGTTTTTCATCTGATGCATCCGAACAAGTGATTTGATAACTCCATGTGCCGGGTTTTGTAAGCGCGTAACGAATACGGAAAACGTTGTCTCCATCCCAAAATCCCGGAATGTTAAGCGTTGTTCCATCCGTATGGGTCAAGACAAGATCTACCTCTTTATCCAAGAAGCTCTCGGCCACAGTATCGCTTGTCAATACAATTTCCTCCGCTACCCAAGTTTCGGCTCTTTGCGGAATAAAACGTTGAACAGCACCGTTCGTATACAAACCTTCATATTCAATTTTGAAATCATCCAAATATATGGCTGCTAACTTAACATCTTTCGTAGATGCGTTCGTTGCAAACTGATGCAGACAGAACTGCCAGCTGCTTCCCTGCGCAAGATCGGACGAAGTTACATACAGACTAAAAGAGATTTCCTTCCATTGAGTATCATTCTGATAAGTAAAAGAAGCCGGTACAGAATAATATCCGCTAGCGTCAATAAAGGAATTCTCATTTCCTCGAATAACCACACTGAAAGCCTGTTCATCCGGAAGCAGCGCGTCCGCTCCGGTTTTAGACTCTACTTTAGCCATAAAACTAATTTTATAATAACCCGCCTGTCCGCAAGCATTTATGTACGGATAAATATTGATGCTTTGCGAGGAATAGGTATTATTATTCGGATATCCATAAGATTTTATGGATTGCGCGCTGTTATAACCGGTATCAGCGATCTCAACCGTACAGTTTCCGAACGGTGCCCAGGATGCCTCTGCCGGCGTGGAAACTCCTTCGAAATCAGAAGCGGCGCCTTGAACATATTGTGTATTTTCATAGTTCTCCAGCAGTTGAAAATTATCAAAATAAATAGCAGAAATATTAACTGTATCAATACAGTCAACACATATATTCCAGGGTGTTGCCGCTCCGTCGAGATCTTCTTGCGTAATGGTAAAGGTAGAAGAAATCGTATACCACCACATCTCATTGCTGGGAATTTTATTTTCTCGGATAACACCGTAATAATTTCCGTCTGGATGAGACTCAATAATGCTGTTAGCGGCAGTTCCGCGTATCAACGTACGGAAAATCAAATTTTCCGCCTCGATGTAACTTCCGCTGTTAAATTCCAAACAATAATCAAAAGTAAAAGTATATGTTCCCGGTTCCGTAATATAATCGCGAAGATTAATTAGTGGGGAAGCATACCCTGTGGTTACGTCCAGTTTCAGCACATTGGTATTATTCTGATAGGCTCCTCCTTCTACAATAGAAAGATTGGCATTGCTTTGATTACCGATCGCCGTCTGCGACAACGCGTTGGTATTTTCAAAACTTTCGGCATTGGTTGGCAGTATATTGGGAATCAAATACAGCATATTACTGTATACCGTAACGATTTCACCGTCTTTACTGTATGTAGCGTATGCCCGCGCGAACCAATATAAAGCGCCTCCGGTACGTTTGGTTACCGTATAAATACCGCTGTTCGCACGCTGCGTGGCATTTGCCTGAATCACATCCTCCGCAGAAAGAATCAATTGACTCTCGGTTACATCATTTTGCTGTGATGATTTAATCAGGATACCTAAATCAAGAATCGTAATATCCTCGGTAAATTCCCGTTCAGAAACAAAAGTAAGTGATCCATCCTGATTCCGTGATATCTGTGTCATCTCTATCTGCTGAGAAATTTCAAGATTCTGAGCTTCGTCAGGCGTAAGATACTTCGCGTTTAAAACGACATGTTTTAATGCGTAAAAAGTATAATTAGCCTTATAGGATAAAATCTTTCCTGTGGTATTATCATACCAATACCCGAAGACCAGTTCTCCGCTGTTTTGCGGTGCCTGTGCGGTAAGCAAAGTTAAGGTTTCATAGCGATTGTTCTCTCCGGGCGTTTCAGCGGAAAGGGACGCGCCGGACACAATATCTTCCGCTAATAAAACAGTTACTTTCTTTTCAACTTTACTGAAATTTGCAACAACAAAAATTTTTCCGGCACCAGCTGCTATTTGCGCATTCACTTGTTCCGGGGTAAGAGACCATCCGCTAAAGGTATATCCTTCTCTCGCGGGCGCGGAAGGATAATCTTCACTGCCGACAAGCGAAACGTTTAAACATTGCCCCAGTAGCTGTCCGGTATCATCCATAAAATATAAATTTGCTTTTCCCTGCTCGGAGGCTTCGCCCGCTGTACATACTTCAAGGGAAATATTTTCTCCTCTAACCGTAACCGCGGCGCTTTCCGGCACATCGGAAAGCAGCATTTCCGCATTGTTACTGTAACGGAATCCTAATATACTATACCCTTCATCAGGAACGGCTGTAAAAGTAATGATATCCCCCTGAAGAGCCTGTATTGCACCGGTATAAGGCAGAGATTCTCCTCCGTTTACCGTATACGTCAGGCTGCTCTCTCCGGCACTTACCGTTACGGTATACAGTTGTGTAAATTTAGCTAAAATGGTATGATCCGCATTCGCCGTAAAGGTATAGGTCAATTCATTTCCGGCAAACTGCCCGTCCACATACCAACCTTCAAAACTTCCACTCTCTGCAAGTGTAGCCGTTAACGTTATCTGCTGCCCGTTTTTAATATATTTTTCATTGATTGGGGTAATGCTTCCACCGTTTCCTTCTACGGCAATATCAATAACGCCCTGATAATAATAGGAGATATTTCTGTTATCCGCAACCCCGGGGAAGGTGTTGGGCGCAAGTAATGCTTCTGCGTATTCTTCCGAGAGATATTCCAAGGTAAAACGGTTATTTGCATCCGCTTTTGCCACACCGTTTTGACAGGAGGCATCCGTACACAAATATATGATATAAAAATAATCTTGAGAATCGAAAACGGTGCCGTTCACCTCAAAAGAAGACGGAACATTTTTCAAAGTAAGCGTTCCCGTACCATACGCGGGGATCTGCACGGTAGATGCCCCGTTGCTCACGCCGGGCCATTGATTTTCAGAAAACACGCGGCCTTCTAATCTGGCATAAACATCATAGGCATTATTATTGGTAAGAATCAATTCTACATTTCCGTTTTCATCAATGGGAAGACCTTTAAAAAGAGTATTATCGGCACTTCCTAAAAAAGGATTTTGTGTATTTGCTGTAAAATCAAGTCCTACCCTATTAAAAGTATATTTCGCTTCAATATCAAAACTTTCATCGGTATAGAAAGAATATTGTGCGTCACTGCTTAAAAGTGTACTGCCGCTGTACCATCCGATGAATTGATAGGCGTCATTCAGCATTTGCGCTTCCGCGGTGACCTTTACACCAATGCCCAAAGCGTTGATTCCCCCCGGGAAGGTATCATAATTCGTTGTAACTGAGCAAATCTCTTTATCAGCGCTATAAACCGATCCGTTTGCCTTTTCCGAAACAGAAATAATTTTTGAATTTTGCGTAATTCCGTAAAAATCATCAATTGCTACTTGATTTCCAAACGCTTCCGGCAAATTATAAATCAAAATACTGTCATTGGCGGAAAGCGAAACCGTATAGTCTGCATCCTTACAGAAATAGATTAAATAAAAATATTCATCCCACGTTATTTTAGAATAAACCGTACCTGCCGGAATAGCCGATTCCGAAGTATACACCTGTTTATTACTTGTTACATAATAAAATGGCTGAACATTCAATGTGACATTTTTGACAGAAAGCGGCGCAATCGATCCTTTTGCTGTCGCCGCGGTAGGATCCCATGAATTATCAATGGGAGTACGTACCTCAAAATCATAAAACACGGTATAATTATTAGGATTATAAATACTGAGCTCCACTTTTTCCGTACCATTTACATTATGCAGTTGACCGCTCCAAAATGGCCCCCCATAAAATGTATGCGTTCCGGAAGACTCCAGATAGAACGAAGTATTATTCCCCAAAAATTCTATGGTTACGTTATCCAAATAGTAAGCAAAACTCTTATCTTTTAAATCACTGTCTTTTGAACCGTCAAACCGCAAGCCCAGTTTATATGCGCTGGATGGGTTCGGTATTCCTGCCCCCGAAATATTAGCCGTAATATCTCCGTTCTTGATTCCTTTAAGCACATCTAAAAAGGCCTGCGTAACAATCATTTCAGTGGAATACCGCTGCCAAGAGGTTCCAATACTGATTCTGGGCTGTGCAGGATGGAAATATGTATTTAATGAATAATCCACAGTCCCGGGCACAACGATACTGTCATTATGCGACTGTGATTGAAGCGTTAAATCCACGTCATAAGTCGCGTCAGAAATATCATTTCCGCCGCTGTCAGTCGCCGCGATTTTTGCATCAAAAGAAATACGGTAACGCCCCGCGCCGTTTCCGTAATAACCGCTGGAGGCGTCGGAAATAATTGCTTTTCCCATATCATAATGTACGGAAGAATAAGGGCTTGTACTCTTATTAAATTGAATTACCGCTCCGTGCGCCGCCGTATCGGAATCAATTACCGAAGTAACGCTGCCGCTTGATGAAGCAAAAGCAGACCAATCATACGTACCGAAATCCGCTTTTCCATTGTCAAAAAAGTTACTGTCTACCCGTTTAATCATGATATCATCAAGATAGATAGTACTTTGATTTGTCCTATCTAAAGTAAATACAGCGGAAGAAGTAATATTTCCGGCGGTAACATCAAAATAACCTACAACATGTGTCCATTTACCGATTGTAATAATACTACTGCTGCTGTTTCCTGTATAATCCATATAGGAATTATTGGCCACGCCCCGATACTGTCCGCTTACATATTTGGTATTGCCGACAGTTGTATCGTTATTAAATTTTTCGGCATACATATAATAACTGATCATATATCTGCCCGGCGTATTTCCTACAATGGTATTTGTCGTTTCCGCAGAAAGGCCGGGAGCAACCCAAGTCTGCGTGGCATCAGTCGTATATTTCAGTGCCTTTCTGCCGGAAAAAACTCTTCCGGAAACGTTATCCACCACTTCAAGGGTTCCGTTTGTCATAATAAAAAAGTCACCCAGTGTGCTGTTTCCTCCGGAAACGGTAGCGCCGACCGTCATATCCTCACAACCGTTGTAAAAATATCCCTCTCCCGCGTCTTGCGCAAGAGTACAAATGGATACGCCGGCAAAAACCGATACAAACAACGCCAGAGAAATCAGCAATGTAATAAGTTTTTTCATATTTTCCCTCCTATCGCATATTTTTTATGTCTATTCTTGCAAGAATATGAATATATTGTATCAATTTTTTTAACGAAAATCAATAGTCTCTTTCTAATTTTTTTATCTTATTTTGTCGAATTTATTAAATATGATTTTGCTGCAATTCCTGACTTGACTTTTGGAGCTGAATATTTTAGAATGGAAGCAATAATATTGGGAGGAACGATATGAAAAAGAAACTTTTATGCCTCATCATGCTTTTGATGTTTATCATAGGCAGTATTCCCTATTCTCATATATCGGCATTAAATGATCCGTTTTATCTGGCAGCAACGCCGGGAGACAATGTGAGTGAAATTATCATTCCAAAAAAAGACGGATCTTGTACGGCTTCGGTAGATTTTATATTAACCTCAAAATCTGCAACGGGTTTTGGTGAAAAAATTACTCTTGTAAGTCTCACAAATACCTCCAGCGGTACCACAACAAATTTAGGCATTCAATTAAACGCGAATGACAGAAAATGGAGCTATTCCTTAGAAAATCATCCTTTCAGATCAATTGATGCGGGAAAAACCATTGTTTTTGAACTGGATTGGATTGATAGTTCCGGTACAGACAGAAAAACTTCTTGTGAAATCAACATCAAAGCCGCTGCGCCGGCGGTTTCTATTTATGTGGATGTTGACAAAACCTCTGTAATTCCCGGGGGCGCCGTAGTAATAAAATATGAAGTCATCAACACCGGTAATGTTCCGTTAAGTTATGTGACTATTTTAGATGAAGAAATTACGGAAATTTTAGGAAAATCCTATATTTATTCAAACACACGCAGCAACGAAACACTTGCCGTAGGCGGTTCTATTCAGGAAAGTGTTTTAATTGAATTAGATCAAACAGTGGTTTCCAAGCCCATAGTCACCTATGCCTATATAGAAAGCGGACAAACCGAGGGAAAAGAAACAACAATTACAGTAAATGAGGTGGTTCCGGAATTAACCCTTACCTGCGATAACTATTCTGTATCGGAAAAAGGAGAAAAACATAAATTTAATTATACTATAAAAAACACCAGTGAAGAAATTGACCTTACAAATATTTATGTTTATGACAGCGACGCTTCCAATGCAAGTGTAGTATACGGGCCCTTTACTTTAGCCGCAGGCCAATCTTACTCCGGTTCTTATGAGATTCCCATTATGACCAGCGGTTTTTATAAATTTAAAGTTATTTATTCTTATAACGGCTCCGACGAACCCAAAGAGATCTCAGCGAAAACCGAAAAGGCCATCAAATTGCCCAATGATGTTTCATTTACAATTGAATCCATATCTCCCGAAGTCATTACGGAAGCCGGTGACGTTACCTTTACGCTTCTGATCGAAAACGGCACAGCCTCTATGCTGCAGAATATTACAATTACCGAAGAAAACAAACTAATGGACCCTGTGAATATCGATGTTATTATTCCGGCGGCTTCCAACGGCACTAACGGAAAATTGACGAAAGACGTTACCGTTAATATCAAAGAAAGCGGAACAAAGCTGCGTTTTGTTTTAACATATAAGATAGACGGCGAGACTTCTACCTTAAAAACATCGTATGATATTGTCTTTAACGATATCCTAACGCCGCCGACGGCAACCGTTGCGGCCACGGAAGCGCCGCCGACAGAAAGCAAAGGTATCCCTACTTTTGTATGGATTCTCATTGGCATTCTTGTTCTGATTTTAATTGCCACAGGTATTGTATTGCTTATTTTATTCAAAAATCGTGCCGCGGCTAAAAAGAATACAAAAAGTATCTATCGAAAAATTAACGATGACTCCTTTGATGAAAATGCTGATTTTTCAGAAACGGATAGTTCGGAAGAATATGAAGATATGAATGATACCGACTATGATGATGATTCCTACTATGACGATGATAATGTAAAAATCTATACCAAAAAGAAATAAAATCAATAATCAGAATCCCTTAGGCTCTTATTTTAACCTAAGGGATTTTCATTGTATACAAAGCCAATCCTTATTAGGAGCTGGTACTTCCGTTTTCTTCTCCGATATTCTTTATCCGCCGCCGATAGAGAGGAAATGCATCTCTGTCAATAAAAATTAGAAGCTTCCTCTCCCCTTCGGTGCGGCATTTTGGATTACTCGCCAAAAGATCTCAGCCAAAATACTCAATCAATCTCTCTGCTTATCCGCTTTCAACCCGTTTGCTATCATGATTTTTGCAATACTTTTCTTTGCAGCGGCATAGAAATCCTTTACACCAAACTTCATACTTCCGGACTTTTAAAATATGAATAGACTTTACCGAAAATCCCGAAACATTCATAAGCGGTATCTTGGTTGAAAGAAATGTATGACTTCCCCCTTCTGTTATTGATTCCTTGAGGTACTTATAACTTTATTTTGTATGTAAAATACTATTGGGGTGTAACCGGCATATTTTTATTCTAACATAAAATTTTCCTCTCCGACTATAGCGCTCTTTATTCCCGTATTATAACGGGGTTATAAAAAATCGCCTTATGATTTCATAAAGCGAATTTTTTAGTTATATCATGGCGCTTAAAAAAGCTTTAAATATATTCTGCTTTTTAAAAAGCGGTTCTTATATTTTTATACAATCAAAATTCATTGATAATGTCAATCTGGCAGCATTTCATTGTTTGAAGTGCCGCAATATGCGTTTCCGGCGTAACGCCGGCGCAGCAGGAAGCATCAACGAAAATTTCTTTTTGCGGAAAATTTGCCTTTAAGATTAAGGCATTGGATACTACACAAATATCCGTGCAAACCCCGATAAGTTCAATTGAAAAATCATTTTTTCCCGCTACCTGCCGAATTATTTGCGGAAGCTCTATGCTTCCAAAGGTAATTTTCTCAACGGGCATATACTGTTTGTTTAAAAGTGCATCCGCAATAATGGGATGCAGCTGCCATCCCTTTGTTCCCTTTATACAGTGCGGAACCGGAAGTTTTTTCCCTTCCGCGGTATTCAAATAATCATCAAAATGCGTATCATACGTAACAAAAATCTCTCCGTCAAAACGCTTAATCTTATCTGCCGCGCGCGGAACAATCGCTTCGGCCTCCTTTGTTCCGAGGGCGCCGTCAACAAAATCTTTTTGCATATCTACAACAATCAAAAATTTTTTCATTTTTCATCTATCCTCTTTATTTCTCCCCGCTCTTTTGATAAAACAAACACCGTATACTCCAAAAGGCAATACTAAATATGCTTATAAAATTTTAAGATCTTAATTTAAATCATTTTCATGGATATCCTCTGATTCCTGATTCTGTTTTACCTTTCTTTTCTTGAATACGATAACCGCAGCGCAAGCTGCCCCCAAAGCAACAACAAGCACGGGAATTAAAATCCAAAATAAAAGTCTGTTATTATTTTGTTGAGACTCTTCCTGTTCCGTTGTTCCCGAAATGAAGTTTTCAGTTTTTCCCTCTGTATTATTCTCCATTACATAATTTTCGTTTTTATTTTCTTCCGGTAATGCTGTTGTTTGCTCCAATGGTTGTTCCGCCCCGGCTGTCTGTTCGTTGTTGCTGCTATCACCGCTGTTTTCGGGTATTTGAGTGGCAGATGCATTTCCCGAAGTTCCCTCAGAACCTGTATTTTCCGTTACCGTAGGGGCCTTTGTCTGAGAATCAGAGGAATTTTCGGAATATTCATATGCCGCCTTGGAAAGAGAAGGATATATAAATTCCTTTATTGATTGTAAAGTTTGATAACCGTTTTCCAAATGCGTATCCGCAAACGTATTCTTTCCGAAATACGTATCTACCGTAGCCGAACCGGAGAGAAAATAATCATAATATATCTTATTTTCCCCGTCATCCCATGTGCAATCTATTGCATACCACGCTCCGTTTTCCATCTGTACATAATTCCACATATGATTTTCCGTACCGGTAGTACTTACGCCTTTGCCGGAAACACAAATACACGGAATTCCATAGTAATCACAGGCAATTTTAAATGCATGCGCATACCCTTGGCAAACCGCTCTTCCATCTAATAAAGCGCCTGCCGCGTCACCGCATCGGGCTGCTGTTTTGTCATAAAAAATTTGAGCGCATAAAAAATCATGAATAGCTTTCAGCTGATTATATCGATTCCCCGACGCCTTAATTGTTTTGATTTTTCCTATAACAGAAGAATATAACTGTTCATAATTTTCATATCCGCTTTTTATCCCCAAAATTCCGGAAAAAGAAACTTGCACTTCCAATTTTCCTACTGCCGGATTATAATTCTGTGTGGAATATCGAATATTGACACCACAGCTTGACCCGTCTACCCAAAAATATTCAGGATGATCCAATAAAAAAGCATCCAATACTGTTTGAAAAGCATTTGTTATATTTGCTGCTATAGTATTAAATTCATTACTTGCTGCAATTTCTTCTTTAATCTCAGATTCACTTGACAAGCCCTTTTTTTCAAGGATAAAATAATTACTGATTTGGGAAAGTCCTGTTATTGCAAATTCCTGATTGCCTCCCACCACGGCATGTTTAAAAGCAGAATAGATATTCTTTTCATCTTTGCTGAGCTGTGTAAAATAATATTCATTTACCGAATATGTTTCGCTTAAGCCATAAACGGGCAAAGAAACCGGCAGTAAAAGAAGAATAACAAGAAGAAATAAAACAATCTTTTTTTTCAAAATCTATCCGTCCTTACATATTTTTTGATGCATAATTCCATGCATCGCGGCACATTTCATCAATTCCAAGTTCTGCTTTCCACCCTAAAAGTCGATAGGCCTTTCCAGCATCCGCATAATTTTCCGCAACATCGCCCGGCCGGCGCGGAGCAAAATGGACAGGAATTTTCTTTCCGCAAGCCTTAGAGTATGCCTCAATGACCTGCAAAACACTATAGCCGTTTCCGGTACCCAAATTAACCGTCAAAACGCCGGTATTCTCTTTTAAATAGCGCATAGCAGCCAAATGTCCTTTTGCCAAGTCTACAACGTGAATATAATCGCGCACACCTGTACCGTCAACGGTATCATAATCGTTTCCAAAAACATTAACCTGCGGAAGTTTTCCGACTGCTACCCGGCAGATATACGGGACAAGATTGTTCGGTATTCCATTGGGATTTTCTCCGATCAAGCCACTCGGATGTGCTCCGATCGGATTAAAATAGCGCAGCAATGCGATACGCATTTCCGAATCCGCCTGTGCGATATCTCTTAAAATCTGCTCCTGCATAACTTTTGTCCACCCATAAGGATTGGTTGCGGAAGTCGGCATATCTTCCGTCAACGGCGGTTTATTATCACAGCCGTAAACTGTAGCGGACGAAGAAAAAACAATACTTTTACAGTGATATTCATTCATTACTTTCAGTAAAGTAAGTGTTCCGGAAATATTATTACTGTAGTATTCTCTTGGTTTTTCACAGGACTCTCCTACAGCCTTTAATCCTGCAAAATGAATTACCGCGTCTATTGTATGTTTCTGAAACACCTGCCGCAAGCCAGCCTCGTCATTGATATCCACCTGATAAAAAATACACTTTTTCCCAGTAATATCATAAACCTTATCCAAGACCTCTGCTTTTGAATTCATAAGGTTATCCACAACAACCACTTCAAATCCGGCGTTTAAAAGCTCCACACAGGTATGAGAGCCGATAAACCCGGCACCCCCGGTAACAAGTATCATTTTTCTCTTCCTCCGCACAAAAATTTTCGTATACTATTATACATGAAGCATAAAAAGAACGCAAGGAAAATGACTGCTCGATAAGCCGTCATTTTTTTGCTTTCAAATTTATTGGAGCAAATACAACAAAAACTTTCTACAAAATAAAAACTTTTTGTTTATTGATTTCTTCTTTTCTTAATAATTATAAGCAGCGTTCCTATTCCTGCAAACATCGCCGTGCCTGATAAAAGCAATATAATTTTTATGTTATTCTTTATAATTTTTATATTATTATCGTCTGTTTCCTCAAACGAAGAAACAGGCTCATTTTCTGACATAGGTGTTTTCTCTACAGGAGATACTGTGAACGTAGGGATTGGAGGTAAAGTAGGTGCAGCTGTCGGCGGCAACGAAGGTGTAATCCACGGTGGTAAGCCGGTATCTATCGGTTCATTTTTTGACGGAATATATGCGGATTCCGCCAACGACGGATAGGAAAATTGTCTTGTCAATTCAAAAGCTCCGCTATCTTCCTTATGGGTTTCCCAAAATTGATATCCTCCCAAATATTCATCCCGTGTAGAAGTTCCCACAAGAAAATAATCATAACAAAGAAAATCCGATTGATCCAAATCATCCCATGTCACATCTACGGCATACCATTTTTGATCAGGCATTTGCACATAATTCCACATATGCTTTTCCTTTTTCTGATTCTGAACGCTATATCCTGCCACGCAAACGCAGGGAACTCCATAATAATCACAAGCCATCTTAAATGCCAGCGCATACCCCTGGCATACCGTTTCTCCGTCCAGATAAGCGCCGGCAGCCGTAAAAGCGCGAGATTCATTTTCTTTATACTTAGCGTTCAGAACTAAGTAATTATGAATCGCTTTTAATTTCTCTATTCTTGTCCCCGCGGCACCAATAGCGCGAATTTTATCAAATATTCGCAAAAATTCTTCTTCATATTCTCCGTATCCTTCAATTGGAAAAATCTCAATCACAAAATTTAAAAATACCGTTAACGTGTCTTCTTCATCAAAATCAATATCATACCAAAAATATCCCCGATAGGAATATCCGAAAAGCTCGGGATGATCCATCTGCAAGGCGATATGCGCCGAACGCATTGCATGAGAGATTCCCTGCTGCGCTGCCTGTATCTCTTCTATTTCGCTTACTGCTTCGTTATAATCCTCTGTTTCAGGGACGGTATCCTTATCATAAATAAATACAAAATCAAAATCCTCAAATTCAGCAATCGAGGTGATTCCCAACGTGCTGTCATCGTAAAGTTTACTCATCTCACGATACAACATTTTTTCGTCAATACTTAATTGCTCATAATAATATTCATAGGGAGCAATCTCTTCGCTAATTGAAAATATTGGAATAGGAAACGCAACGATCACTATAATAAGTACAACGATAAATAAATTCTTTATTTTTCTCATGTATCTCTCATCCTCGTCTGTTCTTCTTCATTATACAACAAAAAGAAAGTAACTTCAACTTTAAAAATATTTTTGCTAAAATAAAATTTACCCTCAAACGACCGATAGGTTATATAAAAGTGCATTACTTTATTAAAGCGATTCGTCGAATAAACAAATTTTCCGAAGCAAAATATACATTCTTCTATTCTTTAAAAAAACCAGGTTGATTCATTCTTGGCGCAGCTTATTTCAACAGTTCGTCCGTGAAGAATTCAACTACTCTTATTTATCCTCTTTATTGTTATTTCTAACCGTTTTTGTCCTATTCTATATTTCCGTTATACCAGCTATTTTAAATCATTCTATACGGAGAACTTAACTATGAATAATCACGACTACCGGCAAAGCCGGTAGTTTGCTCTGCGGCTATAAGCCGCTGTTACTGGCTGGACTGAAAGTCCGCTGAACGATCTGCCAACCGCAAGCGGACTCTTAGCTGCCGCTAAAGCGGTTGGTTATTTCTTGCTTGCCTTAACTGGCTCTCCCGTAAACGGGTCTACCAGTTCTTTTATACTCATTTGCTCGTATGCTAAATCTTCTTGCAGTTGATTCCGTATATATTCTGCTATTGCCTTTTTCTTCTTTCCTACAGTATCTACATAATATCCTCTGCACCAAAACTCTCGGTTTCCGTATCGGTATTTTAGATTTGCATGTTTATCAAATATCATTAGACTGCTTTTCCCTTTAAGATATCCCATAAAACTTGATACACTTATCTTTGGCGGTATCGATACTAAAAGATGTATTTGGTCCGGGCAGGCTTCTGCTTCTATTATTTCTACTCCTTTCCATTCGCATAACTTTCTTAGTTTCTGCCCTATCTCCGCTTTTATCTTTCCGTAAATTACTTGTCTCCTGTACTTTGGTGCAAAGACTATATGATATTTGCAATTCCATGTTGTATGTGCTATAACTATTCGTGTCGATTTTCATAATTGACCTCCTATGTTTTTATGCTTGTGGTTAGCAGACCTCTTGCATTATACCATAGGAGTTTTTTTACTCATCGGCAAAAGCCTCTTTTGAACCACACGCTTAGCGTGTGGTTTTCTTGATACAAAAATATGCACCCTAAAAGTCTCTGACTTTTGGGGTGCACATAAAAAATGCTTGTCTTTTAGTATTACCAAATTACTTAAGAGTAACGGTTGCGCCAACTTCTTCAAGCTTAGCCTTAAGAGCTTCCGCCTCGTCTTTGGGAGCTCCTTCCTTAAGAGCCTTAGGAGCAGCCTCAACAAGATCCTTCGCGTCTTTAAGGCCAAGACCCAGAGCTTCCTTAACAGCTTTAATTACATCCAGCTTCTTCTCGCCAAAGGATTCAAGAACTACATCAAACTCGGTCTTCTCCTCAGCAGCAGCGGCAGCGCCAGCACCACCGGCTACCATAACGGGAGCCGCTGCGGATACACCGAACTCCTCTTCCAGCATAGTTACCAACTCAGCAATTTCAAGAATTGTTTTTTCCTTGATTGCTGCAACGATTTCTGCATTTGTCATTTTATATTCCTCCATTTTTAAAAATTAAGCTTCCATTTTTTCTTTGATTGCATTAAGCGCATAAGCAAGATTGCGCACATTGCCCTGAAGTGTCCAGATAAGTTTGACGATAAGAGCATCCTTGCCCGGAAGTTTTGCAAGCGCTTCCTCTTCTTTGGCTGACATAAATTTACCATCCATGTAGCCGCATTTAATCGGACATTTTTCAATCTCTTTACCAAACTCATAAACAATTTTAGCCGGCGCGACTACATCGTCATAGCCAAACGCAAAAGCGTTTGTTCCCTCTAAGAACTCGTCCCAACCTTCAATGCCCAGTTCCTTTACCGCTCTGGCAACAAGAGTATTTTTGTAAACCTTGTACTCAACTCCCGCGGCACGGCATGAAGCACGCAGTTTAGTTACTTCTTCCACCGTAATACCGGTATAGTTGATCATAACAACAGCGCTAGCCTTAGAAAACTTTTCTTTAATTTCTTCATACAGAGCTATTTTTGCATCTTTATTTGCTGACATTTTCTCACCACCTTTGTACAGATTCAAAAAAACAACCCCCATATAGACAAATACGGGGGCAGAATAATATACTTTTCTGTGCCTCGGCAGGAAATTTAAGCTGTAAATAAGCTCCTGCTGTCTACGGTATACAGAGATTATTTATTTGTTATCATTATTATATAACGCTATACAAAATCTGTCAAGCGTTAAAACGAATGCCGTTCACTTTAATACCGGGACCCATTGTAGTAGAAATAGAAACCGATTTTAAATACGTACCTTTTGCCGCGGCAGGTTTTGCCTTAATAACGGCCTCCATCAGTGTTTTGATATTATCACCGAGTTTTTCTGTACCGAAGCTGACCTTGCCTACAGGCACGTGTATTATATTCGTTTTATCCACGCGGTATTCTACCTTACCGGCTTTAATATCCGTAACCGCTTTGGCTACGTCCATGGTAACCGTACCGCTCTTGGGATTAGGCATAAGACCTTTGGGACCTAATACTTTACCTAAACGCCCCAACAATCCCATCATGTCAGGGGTTGCAACGATTACGTCATAATCAAACCAGTTTTCGGTCTGAATCTTCTGTACCATTTCTTCAGCGCCTACAAAATCAGCACCGGCAGCCTGCGCCGCGTCCGCCTTTTCGCCTTTAGCGATAACCAACACACGAAGCGTTTTACCTGTTCCGTGCGGAAGTACTACTACGCCCCGAACCTGCTGATCCGCCTGACGGGAATCTACGCCGAGCTTTATAGAAAGTTCAACAGTCTCATCAAATTTAGCTTTCGCCGTCTGTAAACAAAGCGCGATAGCCTCGTCCGGATCATACAATTTTTGTGAATCGATAAGCTTTGCGCTATCCTGATATTTTTTTCCTCTTTTCATTTTTTACCTCCCTGTGGTACTATCGGTGCGTTTTTACCGCCCCTCCCACTGAATTTATGGTTTGCTTTTTTTAGTCAACCACGGTTACACCCATACTGCGCGCAGTACCGGCGATCATTGCCATTGCAGCTTCTACATCCGCTGCATTTAAATCCGGCATCTTCATTTCTGCAATCTCCTTAAGCTGTGCCTTGGTGATCTGCGCAACTTTATTCTTGTTGGGCACACCGGAACCGCTTTCAATTTTGCAGGCTTTTTTAATAAGAACAGCCGCAGGCGGAGTTTTGGTGATAAAGGAGAAAGATCTGTCCTGATAAATGGTGATCACACAGGGAATGATCAGCCCGGCGTCCTTTGCGGTACGCTCATTGAATTCCTTGCAGAAACCCGCAATATTGATTCCGTGAGGACCCAATACCGAACCTACCGGAGGAGCCGGTGTGGCTTTTCCCGCAGAGATCTGCAACTTTACGATACCTGTAATTTTTTTAGCCATAATTACACCTCCTAAAAAAGTGCATGTGGTTACGCGGATACATTACAAGAATTTTGTATCCTCCCACCCTGCCCGGTTAGCCGGCCGGACAGTATATAATACACACCACCAAGGTGTGAATCATACTTTTTTTACCTGTATAAAATCAAGTTCTACCGTAGTATCCCGGTTAAAAATAGAAACGAGCACGCGTACTTTCTGGTGAACTGTGTCCACTTCCTGCACCACGCCTTGAAAGTTCTCCAAGGGGCCGGAAACGATATCGACATAATCGCCCACCGCAACATCCAGCTTTACACGCACATTCTCGATCCCCATTCTTCGTACTTCTTCATTGGTAAGGGGAATCGGTACTTTAGAGCCCGGACCTACGAAACCGGTAACTCCGCGGGTATTACGAATAAGATAAAGTGTCTGCTTGGTCATAATCATTTTGATCATCACATAGCTGGGGAACAGCTTATGCTGCACAAGCTTACGGCGTTCGTTCTTTACTTCCATAACTTCTTCTACGGGTATTTTCACTTCAAAAATATAGTCCTGAAGGCCCATATTTTCTACCATTTTATTGATGCTGTCCAGCACTTTATTTTCATACCCGGAATACGTATGGATTACATACCATTTGCCTTCATTTTCAGCAATATTACTCATAACTTCAGCCTCCGATGCCGAACCAGCCGGCCAGCACACTCGGAAGCTTTTCCGGATCGCTTATATAATTGATAAGCGCAGTAACGCCTAAATCCATCACAAAAAGCAAAACAGCACTGACCACCACAAAAAGAACAACACAGGCCGCATAGGTGCGCAAATCCTCTTTGGTAGGCCAAGTAACCTTTTTTAATTCGGATATCATATCTCCGAAAGGATGCTTTCTCTCTTTTTTCTTTTTGACCTTTTTTTTCTTATCGCCTTTATCCGTCTTTTCGGGCTTGTCAACTACTGCGGCCTTTTCTACCGCCGTTTTTTCGTTATTTTCTGACATAATTCATCACACCTTTAATAAAATAAAAGATTATTTCGTCTCTTTGTGCAAGGTATGTTTCTTGCAGAATCTGCAGTACTTTTGAAGCTCGATACGTTCTGCATTATTCTTTTTATTTTTCATGGTATCATAATTTCTATTCTTGCACTCTGTACACGCAAGAGTAATTTTTGTTCTCTGTCCTACTGCCATCTTCAGCACCTCCCAAAAATAAAACAAACTACTCCAATGTTAAGCTTTATTAAAGTATCATATTTTCGCCTGTCTGTCAATTGATATTTGTATATTTTGTAAAAAAATTTCTATTTTCCGCTTTTTAAGCGAGAAAAGGCCTTCCGTGTTTTTTTTCGCAGAGATTCAGCAAAACGAAACAGTCCGTACCAGAACGGTTTAAACACAAGATCAAACTCCCCGATCATTTCCGTAGCTTCGCCCGCAAAACCTTTTTTAAATTTATATAAGCCGTATATCGGATTATTCTCATCTTCAATAATCCCGGGAACGCCGCGCAGATCATATACCGTGCAGCCGTTTTCAAGACTCCACCGAATCATTTCCCACTGAATTAAGTAATTGGGCATATAATTTCTGTATTGATTACCGGATGCGCCGTAAAGATACAAGCATTTATTCCCGTAAAGCCCCGCCATGGTACCGGAAACACATTCCATGTGCTCCTGGTCATCACCCGCATACGCTAAAAAGATCCTGCAATATTTTCCTAAACAATCATACATTCTATAAAAATAATCGATATTTCTGATCACAAAACCATCTCGTTCTCCGGTAGTTTTCATTAGCTCAAAAAATGCGGGAATATCCTCACGCGTTCCGATTTTAATCTGCACGCCTTTTTTTTGTGCCAGCCGAATATTATAACGGGTTTTATGGTGAAAGCTTTTCAGCAGCTCTTCTTCGGTTTTATTTTTTAGATCCACACGCATTAAAAAGCGTGCCTGGACACCCTCTAAATTATAATAATCATTTTTCAGTGTATACCCCAATTTTTTCATAATGCGGGCATACTCTAAATCATCGGCGGGCGTATCCGTATCGATTTTTAACGTCATAGCCTTATATTTTTTTGCAATTTTTTTTGCTTCCTCTGTAATTTTTTTGAGCATCTCCTCATCGTGCAAATCACAAATCGGTCCCCGGGGAGCGTACATAAAGGTACAAGGAAACATAGGAATTTTTCGAATCAAAATACTTAAGGTTCCTGTAATTTTTCCTTCTTCGTTCCGAATAATAACAAATTCATTTACCCAGGCTGATTTCACTTTTCCCCATTCTGCCGACTGCAAAATATGGCTGCGCGGATGATTCGTTGTAAATTCGGTATATTCTTCCAAAAGCTGCGGTGTCATTTTCATTTTTTAATCCCCTCTGGTAATATTCATTTTCAAAAGTAATTCTTCTTCTTTTTTTCGCATAGCGTTTTTTTCTTCTTCCGTCATATGGTCGTATCCCAAAAGATGAAGCACTCCATGCACGCACAAATAAGCTGCTTCTCTTTTACAGCTGTGCCCGTATTCCTCCGCTTGTTCCTTCACTCTCGGCAGAGAGATTACAATATCACCGAGCATACCGCAGTCTGTTTCCGGATTCACAAACGGATTTTCTTCCTGAGAAACTTCCCAAAGCGGAAAAGAAAGAACGTCTGTCGGACTGTCGATCTGGCGATACTCTTTATTCAATTGACGAATCTGTTCATTATCCGTAAGGGTAACCGTCAGTTCCCAATCCTCGCGCCCTGTCTGTTCCTTTACCGCCGTTTCAGCCACCATTTGCAGCAATTGAACATATTCCGCGCTCTCTTGTGTTTCCAACATATCAATAACTTCCACTTTCAAGCTTCTTTTTCTCCTGTTCCCCGTATTTGATTCTCGTATGATACATTGCCGCCAGCGTTGCGGCAAAAGAATGCTTAATCATATTGATATCTCTCAAAGAAAGATCGCATTCATCCAATTCCCCGTCTTCCATACGCGCCTTAAACATTTTTTCAATTTGCGCCCATATCACATCATTAGTCTTTTCATCTAAAGACCGCACCGAAGCCTCCACACAATCGGCAAGCAAAATAATCCCTGCTTCCTTGGTCTGCGGATTCGGCCCGGGATAACGAAAATCATTGATATCGGTATTCGGATCATTCTCCAAAGCTTTATTATAAAAATACAAAACGGCCGATGTTCCGTGATGCTGCTGAATTACATCGATAATTTCTCTGGGCAATTTATTGGCTTTGGCCATTTGTACGCCTTCGGTAATATGCGCAAAAATCATTCGAGCGCTTTCATAAGGTGAAAGAGTGCTGTGAAAATTTTCGGAATCTGCCGTTTGATTTTCCGTATAACACTCCGGCATACGCATCTTTCCGATATCATGATACAATGATGCGGCTCGTGCCAGCATAGCGTTTGCCCCGATATCTTTAGCGGCATTTTCCGCCAGTTCCGCAACAGCAATAGAATGCTGATATGTCCCCGGAATTTCAATGCTGATTTTCCGCAAAAGATCGCTGCCGGAATTAGAAAGCTCCAGTAATTTTGACTGGGTTAATAAATTAAACATGCTCTCCCATATGGAAAGCGAACCGGTACTTAAAATAGAGGCTACCGCGCCGCCTGCTAAACTATAAAGGGATGCAATAAAGCTTGCTTCCAAACTTTTTCCGGCAATGATAAGCATAAAGAGAGTACTTACCATACTAACAAAGCCGGCAATCACTCCCGGCAGCAGCAATTTCCCCCGAGAAGCTGCTTTTACGATTTTGCATACATAAATGGCCGCCGAACCTCCGGCGACAGAGGAAACCATTAATGCAACCGACTCCACCCCGAATAAATTGCTGCCTTGTGAAAACAACATAGCCATAATAACAGAAAGCGCTATATTGATAATAATCGCCAGTCGCTCTTCAAAAAAGATTGCCAGCAGTACAGCACACATCGTAGTATTCATCATCATTGACCATCCCACACTCTTGAAAATGAGGGAGATAACAATATTTACAATAAGAAGCAAGCATATAAGCAGGATGCTTTTGGGCTGACGGGCAATTTTCTTTTCAAACAACACAATATACCATATGGTTAAAACAAACATAATCAACACCAATCCCATGGCACCGATAAAAAGGCCGTAAAAAATGCCACCGTCTTTAAGCATTCCCAGCTTTTTAAGCATATCATATTGATTTTGCGTTACGATCTCATCTTTTTCTACAATGATCTCGCCCTTTTGCTTATATACGGCAGAAACCTCATTTTCCGCTTCCTGACGCGCTTTTTCAGTCGCTTGTTCATCAATTACGCTGTTAGGCGCCAGTCTGGTCTGTACAACTTCGGCTAAAAGATCTTTTATGGTTTGATCCTCAGTAGCTTCTGTATTTTTTATTTCCTGTGTAAATTCCTCAATTTCAGTTATGATCTGCACCTCTGTAATCCCATCGTTTAACCGACTCTCCAGCTGAGGCATAAACCATTCTTTTAGTTTTTCAATATCATCAGGATTGGTATCCAATACGGAAATGACTTTAGCCGATATTTCCAAATTAGAGGAAGTTTTTAAAAAAGAAAGCTCATTATCCGCAAACGCTTTTACCTTTGCGGTATCATAAGGCGCAATATAACCGCCGTCATCTTCATAGACAAGCCTTATACTGTAACCGTAAGAAGAAGCCGCATATAGACCTTCAAAAACGGTATTTTCAAAAAAATCAATCTCCTGATCCGTTTTAGCTTTATCCGGAACATAAATATCTGCCACAGACGCTCTGGCAGCAAGTTTTGCTTCTTCTGTGGCAGCGGTATCCTCTACTTCTGCAATAGCATACACCGTTTCTCCGGCGGCTTCTCCCACAGTAAAATCATAGGTGGCAGGCATCGTTTCAAGCAGCACCATCACTACAATAAAAGCGTAGGTAAAAACAGCGCAAAAAATTGCTACGGCATTATTACGAAGCCGCAGATAGTACTGTTTGGTTACACTGTTGCCCAAACTATTTTTTCTTCTATCACGTTTTGGGGGCATTTCCGTTTACCTCTTCTGTTCAGTGCTTTTATCATAAGCCCTGATAATATTCATAACCAACTCATGGCGTACCACATCTTTAGCCGTAAGCATACAGATTGCAAGCTTGTCTATCCCGCTTAAAATACTGATAGCATGCTTTAATCCGCTCACTTTTCCCATAGGAAGGTCAATCTGGGTAAGATCCCCGGTTATCACCATTTTCGATCCCTCGCCTAATCGGGTAAGAAACATCTTCATTTGCTCAATGGTTGTATTCTGCGCCTCATCTAAAATAATATAAGCATCGTTAAGAGTTCGTCCGCGCATATAAGCAAGCGGTGCCACTTCAATAGCGCCGCGCTCCCAAAGCTTTTGATAGGCTTCAATCCCCATCATCTCATAAATAGCGTCGTACAGCGGCCGCAGATAAGGATCTACCTTTTGCTGCAGGTCCCCCGGAAGAAAACCCAGTTTCTCCCCCGCCTCTACCGCGGGGCGCGTTAAAATAATTTTTGAAACTTCTTTATTCTTAAAAGCCATCACCGCATTGGCCATTGCCAAATACGTCTTACCCGTTCCCGCGGGACCTACACCGAACACAATGGTATTTTTTTGCATAGCCTTTACATACTTTTGCTGACCCAAAGTTTTACAGCGAATCTGCGTTCCTTTATAGGTGATCGCCACCACATCGCTCATTATCTCTTCAACCAGCTCATCGCGTCCCTCTTTTGCCAATTCCACCGCATAACGAATTCTGGTACGGTCAATTTTTTCTTTGCGCGAAAGCAAATTGATCAATCGATTGATCACTCGCACAGCGACTGCTGATTTTTCTTCATCATCACTGTCTACCAAAAGCTGATCATCCCGCAGGGAAATTCTTACACCGAGTTCATCCTCTATAATTCTGATATTTTCGTCATACATGCCGAAAAGCTCGGGAAGATATTCATTTTTTTCAATATTTACAACCCCCATTGAATCTCCTTTCATTCTCTTACGGCAACATCCTCAATGGTTTCAATATATACAAACACCCGTACTATACCGTTCTCCTCTTCTACGGTGGTCTTCGTTTCGGCTATGCGGGCGTCTTCCGGCAAAAGCAATTGCAAGCTTTCGGTCAGATCTTTTTCCGCCTGCAAAACCGCAGCCTCTTTATCTATCGTTACCAAAATATTTTCCGTTTCTATATAAGTGGTTTCCCGAATCATAATCGGAAGCCCTGCGCATTCAATATTTTTTTCTTCTACAGAAAACTGTTCAAATTCATTCTGCCCGCCCAATGCCACATTCATTCCGAATACCGAAAGATTTCTTACCGTTTTCGTCCTGCCGGTGGGCTGCGCAATCATTTCCTCAAGCAAAATTTCCGCGGAATCATAATACCATACACTGGCCAAAGCCTTTCCCTGCGGCGTTACCTGATAGATATTTTCACCAAATTGAACACTGCCATCGATCAACGTTTGCCCTTTAGAAACGATCTGTCCGTTTTTTACCTGCGCTGTGCCCTGAGTAACGATCAGATTTTTTATCATGCAATCTTTCGCTGCTACAATATTTCCGTTCGGAACTTCCTCCGGCTTTAAGCTGTGATCCTCTTTTACATATACATCCACAACGGCGCCTTTTACGGAAATAGAAGACCACAGGATATCTTCCTGCTGCGAAGTAAGCATTTTTTGCGCCTCTTCAATACGTTCCGCAACCGCGCCGTGCCAATCCAGCAATCCATATTCCCGTAAAATCTGCTCGATCTGTTCCGGATGACTGCTGCCTGTTACCCGAATTTCCCATGTGCGCTGCGAAGCGGTAATCAAGGCCGAAAAAGACAGTATCATTCCCAACAGCAAGGCGATTCTGCGAACATTCGCGCTTACCGCAAAGGAAAGGCCTCTGCGCCTGATATAATCTGTCTTATAACTCTGCGCGGGAATAAGACGTTTCAGCTTTTTTAAATCGCTCCGAAAAACATCTGCCTCAATGCAGGCATACTCTGTGCGAACAACATTTTCCAAAAGGATGCCGTTTTCCGCCGCCATATTCAGCAAGTTTTCCAAGGAAAGCCCCGTGACCTTTACACGCACCTTACCTAATATAAAATTGTTTTTTATTAATTTTACCATATTTACACCCTCAGGTCAAATATTCTATCGATAAAATTGTGCCTTTTATCTTCAGGCAATAACCGTCCAATTCTTCAATCACCAAATTACTTCCGTTTACCGCAAGCAGTCTCTTTCCTTTCCATACCTTGATGCATTCTTTTTTCATATCGGCAATTCCTGTATGATTTTCAATGGTAACATAACGGTCATCCCAAAGAGATATCCGCATAATTTCCCGAACGCTTTCAGCCGGAAGTCCGCTTTTATGCATAATATTATTGCTGTCCAAAAACATAAAATTCCTCCTCTTGCAGAGTATATGAAAAACAATATCGTAAAATGCCCTATGGCTAAAGAGAAATAACAAGCTTTTTCCTGCAAAAAGAACGAAATAAGACGAAATATATGAAAACTCTTTTTTTTCAAAAGGATTCTTTTTTTATTCAAAGCAGCCGTACAATCAAAACCACCGGTTCAACCGGTGGTTTCAGTCTGTCGAATAACCCTGGATTTCAAGCGAGATTCAGGGTTAAAAATTT
>CAJKLB010000036.1 GCA_905200615.1 uncultured Selenomonadales bacterium
CTTCTATTCGCTACTCTTTTTTTCTTCTGTCACTCATCATTGTAACACATACAAAAATAGGTAAATTTTTAATACAGTTATATTGCGTTTTCAATCTTTATGTGCTATAATGTGCTGGAGTTTTTATTTTAAAAAGGAGAAAATGCACTATGACAAACACCATGATTATCCTTGCCATTATTGCGTATATGGTTTTTGTGATTGCTATCGGCATTAAATGCTCCAAAGACAATAAATCCACAGATGATTTTTATCTTGGAGGAAGAAAGCTCAGTCCGCTGGTAACTGCCATGAGCGCTGAGGCTTCGGATATGAGCAGCTGGCTGCTGATGGGCTTGCCCGGCGTCGCGCTTATTGTGGGCGGCTTTGCGGAAGCGGTATGGACTGCTTTGGGGTTAGCGATCGGGACTTATACCAACTGGCTGATTGTTGCTCGTCCACTGAGAAGATATTCAGAAAAAACACGTTCTAATACCATTCCTGATTTCTTTGCCAACCGTTTCCGTGATAAAACCGGCGCCCTGCTGGCCATATCGGCGGTTGTAATTATTGTATTTTTTGTTCCGTACGCCGGTTCCGGTTTTGCCGCGGTAGGCAAACTGTTTAACAGCCTTTTCGGGATAAATTATCACATAGCCATGATTATCGGCGCGGCCGTTATTGCGGCTTACACGGTTATCGGCGGATTTTTGGCTGCCTCGACTACCGATTATATCCAAAGTATTATTATGACGATTGCTTTATTTGTAGTAATGTGTTTCGGCGTGGAAAACGCGGGCGGCATAGAAAATATTCTTGAAAATACGCGTCAATTTCCCGGATATTTCAGCCTTACCGGAACGGACGGTTCCTATGGCCTGCTGCCGATTATCTCTACGCTTGCCTGGGGGCTGGGATATTTCGGTATGCCGCATATTTTGCTGCGCTTTATGGCGATTGAGGATGAAAAAAATTGAAACTTTCTCGACGGATCGCCAGTGTATGGGTAGTGTTTTCTATGGCTGTTGCAATATTCATCGGAATTATCGGTTATACATTTGTTAAAAATAACGGCATTCTGGGAACGGAAGGTTTTGACTCAGAACGAATTGTAATATATATTGCTTCGGCAATCAGCAAGCTGGATTCCTTTGCCGCTATTATCGCCGGTGTGATTATTTCCGGAATTTTAGCGTCTATCATGTCTACAGCAGACTCTCAAATGCTGGCTGCTGCGTCCAGCGTTTCGGAAAACATTGTAAAACGCTTTTTCTGGAAAGACATGTCTCCTAAGATGCAAATGTTGATTGCCCGTTTCACGGTACTGTTAATTACCGCGGTAGCGATTATTTTTGCTTGGAATCCCGAAAGTTCGGTTTTTCGCATTGTTTCTTTTGCCTGGGCTGGTTTCGGCGCGGCCTTTGGTCCTTTAATGCTGTTTTCACTTTTCTGGAAGCGTACAACGCGATGGGGGGCGTTGGCCGGAATGATTGCCGGCGGCGTTATGGTATTCCTTTGGAAATTCGTAATTGCCGAGCTCGGCGGTGTATGGGCTATCTATGAATTACTACCCGCATTCCTTTTCTCTTGTATTGCCATTGTGGCGGTGAGTTTGCTTACGCCGGCTCCCTCTCAAGAAATTTGTGATGAATTTGATGCGGTAAAGTCTATGAAATAATGATAGTTTCTTTGCGTTTGCGCAAGAACTGCTCGTATTAAACAACCCTGAAATTCGTTTGATTTTCAGGGTTGTTTGACAGACGGAACATTGCATCGCGATTCTTTTATTCTTTGATTGTTTTCCTTTTAAAGGGCTTAGGCATTCTCCTCAATTTTTTGCTTTTTCGGTTGACGGCGAAACAGTTTTTTAATAGCCGGTACGGATATCAGCACAAAGCAGGGAATTGCGTCTATCAAAACAAATGAATTGTAAACAAGGCTGTAAAGCACCGGAGAATTGAACCCGTAATCGGCCGCATATTCACCCCAGAACACGAAGCCTGCGACAAAGTGGCATAAGTAACGCGCAAAGACGGCTATGGCAAATCCACCGTAAATATTTATGGAAGTATTTTTTGTTCTCAGCACACCAGAGAGCGTGCCCAGAATAGTAAACGGAACAACATAATCCAATGCGAACTGTATCGGGGTTAAAAAATACAGGCCTTGAGTGAGCTGTAGCAGAAAATATACAAAACCCGCAATAGTTCCCCATAACGGACCTACCATATAACCATAGGCTAACAGTGGAAACATACTTGCTACCGTTATGGAACCGCCGAAGGGAAGATCATATATTTTCATAAAGGAAAGGATATAGGAAAAAGCAATACAGATAGCTCCAAGGGTAAGCTTACGCGTGTCCCAGCGAAAACCACCACTTTTTTTATTGGCGAAAATCATAAAACAAACGGTGGCGATTACGACTGCCGCTATACCAATGAGGGTATACAGATCCATTTCCTTTAAGTTTTCGCAAAATTCGTTCCAGGTAAGAAACGCAAGGGGTTGAAGTGACATAGAAAAACACTTCCTTTCTAAAAAATAAACCGTATATCATAGGGATATACGGCGACAAAAAATCATCATAAAGCTTCCCTACGGTAGGATGAACTACACAGGTTTAATGGGTTTAGCAAAAGCAATCTCAGCCCCGAAGGACTCCCCAAGCTGATATACAGTTTTGTCTTATTATAGCATAATTCCGTTTGGTGTCAAACAGATTTTGTGCTATAATAAACATACAGTTTTTGTCCACATGGAAAGAGAGAATGATATGAGCAGCTTTTTTGCCTTGATGGCACGTATGAAGTATATAGAACGCTGGGGATTGATGCGCTCTTTACAGAAGGAAAATATACAGGAGCATTCGCTTCAGGCGGCAATGATCGCGCATGCGCTGGCCATTATCGCCAATCAATATTACGGAGGAACTTATAACGCCGATGCGGTAGCGGTAAAGGCTATGTATCATGAGGCCAGTGAAATCATTACCGGTGATTTGCCTACCCCTATAAAATATTATAATCCGGAAATTAAAACCGCATATAAATATATTGAAGGCGTTGCCAATGAAAAGATTCTTTCGCTTTTGCCGGAGGGGCTGAAAGATACTTATGAGGATATTATCAATATAAAGAATGAGCAGGAAAAAAAGCTTGTAAAATATGCCGACAGAATCTGCGCGTATCTGAAATGTGTAGAGGAGGTCAATGCGGGCAACCGCGAATTTGCGGATGCGATGGCCTCTATCCGTGAGGATATTGACGCCATTGAAGCGCCGGAGGTCAAATATTTTATGGAGAACTTTGCTTCTGCCTTCCGGCTGACCCTTGATAAAATAAATTGAGGTGATTTTTTGTGAAAGTCGGAATATCGACGGCTTCTCTATACGGGAAAATGTATACCGAACAGGCTTTGGAGTTTTTTGCGCGGAACCACGTTTGCTGCGCGGAGGTGTTTCTTTCCAGCTTCTGTGAGTATAAAGAGGCGTTTGGAAAAGAACTTCTGCGTGTAAAGGGAAATGTGGAGGTCTATTCTATTCACACGCTGAACAGTCAGTTTGAAGGGCAGCTGTTTGCTCATTCCCACCGGCAGTATGCGGACGCGCTGGAAATTTTTGAATCGGCTTTGCGGGTGGGCAACATGCTGGGGGCTAAGGTGTATGTGATGCATGGTCCCGCGCAGATGAAATATACCAAGTATGTTACCAATTATGCGTTTTTTGGTTCAAGAAGTGCCGAATTGGCTCAACTTGCGGGGCAATACGGAATGACGCTTACTTGGGAAAACGTTCATTGGGCGCATTATAATCATCCTTCTTTTATGAAAAACATTCGCGAAAATGCCGGCGGTACGTTTTTAGGCAATACGCTGGATATCAAACAGGCGGCGCAGAGCGATGTTACCGTAGATGCCTATATAAAAGATATGGACGGTAACATAAAAAATATTCATGTGGTAGATATGGATGAAGAGGGAAATTTAGTGCTCCCCGGAAAAGGCTGTTATGATTTTAAAGCATTGTTTAAAAAAATCGGCGTCTATGACGGAGCCGTGATGATAGAGGTATATGACGGTTGTTTCCAAAAACCGGCCGAACTAATAAAAAGTTATGAGTGGTTAAAAAATACCCTTATGCAGTAAGTGATTTTTGTGTCGTTTATCTTTGGAAAAATGTCATTTGAGAATGACAAAGAATTTTTACAAAAATGTTTTGTTTATGAATTGGGATAAGGAGCTTTTATGAAGAATACCTACGAAGAAAAGTTGGCAGAGGCACCGATTGTTCCGCTTGTGTTCAAAATGGCGCTTCCGGCAGTGGCCGCGCAACTGGTAAATTTGCTTTACAGTATTGTTGACCGTATTTACATCGGTCATATTCCCGATATCGGAACCGATGCCCTTGCCGGTATAGGCGTTACGGGATCGGTTATTCTTTTGATATCGGCGTTTTCAGCCATAGTAAGCGGTGGCGGAGCGCCGCTGGCCTCTATTGCGCTGGGACGGGGAGAGAGGGAAAAAGCCGAAAAATATCTGGGTAACGGATTTGTATTGCTGTTATTGTTTTCTGTTTTGATTGCTTGCTTAGTGTATCTTTTTATGGAGCCTATTTTGCTTTTTGTGGGCGCTTCGGAAAATACGCTCGGTTATGCGGTGGAATATCTTTCGATCTATCTTATCGGCACCTTATTTGTTCAGCTGGCAACGGGCTTAAATACTTTTATTAACGTACAGGGAAGGCCGGGTATTGCCATGATGTCAGTGGTGATCGGAGCTCTTTTGAATGTTGTGCTGGATCCTTTGTTTATTTTTGTGTTTAAAATGAATGTAAAGGGAGCCGCATTAGCTACCGTTATTTCCCAGGCCTTCAGTGCCGCGTGGGTCACGGGCTTTCTGTTTTCAAACCATGCGTCACTGCATATTCGGAAAAAATATATGCGGCCGGATAAAAAAATTCTTCTTTCCATGCTTGGATTAGGTGTTTCGCCTTTTGTTATGTCAAGTACCGAAAGTCTTGTGGGAATTGTGCTTAACGGAAGCTTAAAGGGATTTGGTGATATCTATGTGAGCACCCTTACGGTAATGCAAAGCGCTATGCAGTTCGGCTCTGTCCCGCTTACCGGCTTTGCGCAGGGGTTTGTGCCTATCGTAAGCTATAATTACGGCCACGGGAATATCAAACGAGTAAAAGATTGCTTTCAAATTTCTTTAGCGGTCATGTTTTCCTTTAATCTGCTTTTGATGCTGCTGATGATATCCTTCCCCGCTGTAGTTGCCGGGATGTTTACCGACGATGTGCTTTTAATTGAACAGGTAGCGCATTTTATGCCTATCTTTTTAGCCGGCATGACGATTTTTGGCTTGCAGCGAAGTTGTCAGAATATGTTTGTAGCATTAGGAAAGGCAAAAATTTCTTTATTTATTGCTTTGCTGCGGAAAGTCATTCTGTTAGTGCCCTTAGCTTTGATTTTGCCCCGGTTTATGGGCGTTACCGGTATCTTTGCGGCGGAAGCATTTTCCGATGCTACGGCGGCTGTTTGCTGTACCTTGATTTTTTGGCTTAGTTTCCGCAAACTGTTTGCGTCTGCGCGGGATCAATAAATGATTTTTGTAAACAGCCAATATAAAAACAGAAAACATTATGATATTTTTTGTCAAAAAAAGAAAACACCGATCAAACGGCGTTGTAAAAATTATGTAAATTATTTTTATTTATTTTTTATCTTTTTAGACTGATGATCTGTTTTATTTGAATAGAGGGGTCTTGGATGTGAAATCAAGCCTAAAATATAGTCCAAAGATACGTTGTAATATTTGGCGATTTGCACCAAAGTAACATTTGGGATATTGATCTTTCCTAATTCATATTTGCTGTAATTAGTCTGGCTGATGTGCAGTATTTTTGCAAATTCCGCTTGCGTTAAGTCTTTGTCTTCACGTAAATCCCGTAATCTATTGAGCATATATTTTTCCTTTTTTATATTATTCTACAATAGTTATAAAATAACTATTGACAAATAGTTATAAATTGACTATACTAAAAGAGGGTTGACAAAAGCTTTTCCAATTTATTATAATAATGTAAGCAGATTTGTTGTTTTATATGTGAACTCCGTTGTTAAGCAAGAGTTTATATTTTAAATGAGTTTGTATCCATATCTGGGGATTTATTCCTTGGGTATGCAGATATAAATAGTATTCTTTTTTAGGAGGCTTATTATGCAAAAGAAACTCAAATGGATATCTTTGGTTTGCGTGATTGCTTTAGCAGCTGTTTGTTTGGTAAACGCAGCGGTGTTTGCAGCCGGCGAAGTTGTGAACATTTCCACATCCCAGCAATTGATTGATGCCATTAATAACCAAAAAGAAGGTCAAACCTGGGTATTAGCAGAGGGCACATATGATATTGCTGACGGTTGTATCAACAATGGCTATACAATCAATGGGGAAAAAGGCTTTGTATTTCCAATTGTTGTAGACGACCTTAAGATTCAAGGTACGGGAGAAGTCATTATCACCAGCAGCTACAATCCCAATACTGGAGTTTGGTCCGGACAGAATTTTATCACTATTAACAGTGACGGGGTTACCATTCAGGATGTAAAGCTGAAAGGCAATCCTAACGGTTATTATGATAACACTTGCAATAAAGTGGTGGAACTGATTGACGGAGGTAAAAATCTTACCTTAAAGAATGTAGAGTGCCTTCCGCTTACTTGTGAGGAAGATCAGACTCAAACCAGCGGTTCCATCTATATTAATGTAGCAGATGCCGGCGAGGTGACTCTGGAAGGCGTAACACTTTATTCTTGGATCAATGCAAGAGCGGTTACAACAGGAACCGTTACCGCGAAGAATGTTACGCAGGATTTTACCAATAATACCTATGCGGGGTATTCTTCTCCCGACTATGGATATGCTTGGAATCCCGGAATTTCCGGAAATAATGTTGTACTTGACGATTTTACGATTCAAGTGGATGAAAAAACGGAATTTATTCAGCAGATTATGAATAATATCAAACCCGGTACCACGGTAGAATTGATGAGCGATATTGAAGTAAGCGAAGAAATTTATATTCAGGATACGGATAATATTACAATCAAAGGAAACGGTCACACAATTACTGCCGCGGAGGATTTTAAGGTGAACACCTCCGGACAGGTTAATCTGTTTAAAATCCAAGCGGATCAAGTGGAATTAAATGATGTAAAACTGGTGGCAACCGAGGCGAATAAACATACGCTGGATATTTGGGGCGCTCAGGATGTGGTGCTTAACAATGTTACGTTGGATCATCAGAATGCTTCCGGCGGAGCACCTTTGATTGTCAATAGCTCAGAGGTATCCATTGGCGGTGCTTTTGAAGTCATTACTGGAGAAAAATCTTGGTACGCTGTAAATGTTGATAATACAAACGGAGCGGCTTCCGTAACCTTTGAAGAAAAGGCTACACTGAATTTTGAAGATAAGAGCAGTGCGGGAGATAAGGTGCTTATTTACACCGAAGATAAAAATGATGCAGTAGAGGCTCCTGTAATTACCAACAATTCCGAAGAGATTAAACTTGATATTACCGAGGACGGTGTAATTAATGTACACACGCATGAATTCGGTACGGAGTGGAAATCAGACGAAACGTATCATTGGCATGAATGCGCCTGCGGTGCGGTTTCTGATAAAGCGGAGCATAGCTATGAAGACGGAAAATGTACGGTTTGCGGTGCAAAGGATCCGGAAATGAGCAATCCTTCAGATACCGGAGACGCCGGAATTCTGCTGATTACTGCCGCGTTGCTTATCAGCGGCGGAATCTTAGTAGTTCTTCGTAAAAGACAGTATAACTAAGTTGCTTTTTTAGGCGGCCGTTTGGCCGCCTTTTTTTTGTAAAAACATAGCTCTATTTGTGAGATCAGTGCTTTTTTAGTGCCATTGCCCATATAAAACAGCCGGTTACAAGATTCAGGAATCATGGAATATCGGTGAAAACAGCTTTGCTGTATTATGCGCTGGTTAATTCCTGTTCTATAAAGTTATTTCGTAGTCTGTATGGCGTTTTGAGTTGCGATTTTGTTTTTGCACCATAGAAATCAAGCTTCTACCAAACATCGCGTGCTTCTGTAATTTGAGTGCGGCAGCAAGTATGAAGAAAGATAAAGGTTTAAAATCCCAATTTTTTTAGTAAAGCAATTATATCCGAAGATTTTAACACCTTACCCATAGCAACAACCTTTTTATTGATAACAAGAGCAGGCATACGCATAACGCCGTATTCTATTACTTTCTGCATATCCGTGATGTATTCAAGCTTTGCGGAAAGCCCCATATCTTTTACTGCTTGTTTAGCGTTTTCATACTGGGCGCGGCAGGACTTGCAGCCTGCACCCAACACTTTAATGTCGCAAGTTTTGTGCTCGTTCCTGTCTGGACTGCATTCTGTTGCTATCTTTTCTGTTCTGTCTTCAGGATAATCACAATTACAAGTACAATCAGGCACTTTCTTAATTTTTTTCTTCTCCTGAATAAATAATGCCATAATGATAACCTCCTAAAATTAAATAATTAGATATTGTATTGTGTTAAAGAAATAACCTACAACGATAATACCCACTGTACATATCGCAATAAAAACGCCGAGTAATTTCGGTTTGACTGCCTTACGAAGCATAATCATTGAGGGAAGAGAAAGGGTCGTTACGCCCATCATAAAGGAAAGGACAACACCAAGCAAAGCACCCTTTTCAAGTAGGGCTTCCGCAATCGGAATGGTACCGAAAATATCTGCGTACATCGGAATCCCTGCAATTGTGGCAAGAATAACACCAAGAGGGTTCCTGTCACCAAGTATATTTACAATAAAATCTTCAGGGATCCAGTTATGAATGATCGCACCGATACCTACGCCAATTAAAACATAAGGAGCAACTTTTTTCACGGTCAAAACAACTTGCTCCCAAGCATATCTCATACGGTCTTTGAAATGCAGGTCTTCCTGCGGAACATCAATAGTGTGACTATTTCGGATATAATCTTCTACTTGATCTTCAAGATGTATTTTTTCAATAACAGTACCGCCGAAAACGGCAATTACCAAGCCTAGAACAACATATAAAACAGCAACTTTCCAACCGAAAATGCTCATTAGCAAAACAAGACTGCCCAGGTCAACCATCGGCGAAGAAATCAAAAAGGAAAATGTAACGCCAATCGGTAATCCTGCGCTTGTAAATCCAATAAAAAGCGGAATAGAGGAACACGAACAGAAGGGTGTTACCGTGCCAAGTAAGGCAGCAATGATATTGGCCCCTATCCCGTGAAATCTGCCGAGTATCTTTTTTGTTCTTTCGGGTGGAAAATAACTTTGAATATATGAGATCATCAAAATTAATACGCCAAGCAACACCATAATTTTTATGGTGTCATAAATGAAAAAGTGAATGCTGCCGCCAATTTTATTTGCAGTATCTAAACCACAGGCATTTAAAATTATTGCAAGAACCCGATTCAGCCAGTTCATACCAAGCACTTCGTTTTGTAAGAAGTCCCACACTGCTTTGATTGCTTCCATAAAAACTCCTTCATATAGTTATATTGAAATATATCTATTTATAAAGCCTAATATAAGTCGTGTAAAAAAGCATGGATATCCTTACTTTTTACAACACGACTTGTTTGTACACTCATTATGAAAAGAGGTTAGTAGCTGTAAGTATTCTTTTGCTTGTTCTGCGCCTTTTTGTGAAATGGAATAATGTGTCCACTTTCCTTCTTTGCGGTCAACAACAATTCCAGAATCGCAAAGAATTTTCATATGATGAGAAAGTGTAGGTTGTGTTACATGGATTTCTTCTAATAGTTCACAGGCGCACTTTTCTCCCGTGCGCAATGATTTTATGATTTTAATACGATTTTCATCACAAAATGCTTTAAAGATTATCGCGATTTTCTTTTCATCCATTTGTAAAAATTTACCTCAAATAGATAAACATCTATATAATATTATATGCATTTCATAGATAATTGTCAATTCCTAATAATGCTTTCTGGTTATTATTTTAAATTTTCCGGGTTAAGTTCGGCAAGGGAAGGGAGAACAAATCTTCCGTCTTTACGAATCAGTATATCATCAAACCAAATTTCACCGCCGCCGTACGCCGGGGTTTGTACCAGTACAAGATCCCAATGAATGGCGGAACGGTTGCCGTTCCAGGCATCTTCGTAGCAGGATCCGGGTGTGAAATGAATGCTTCCGGCAATTTTTTCATCAAACAGCGTATCCATAATCGCGTCATGGATATAAGGATTCAGCCCGAAGGAAAACTCTCCTATATAGCGCGCGCCCTCATCGGTATCCAATAGTCGGTTGATACGTTCGGTATCATTGGCGGAAGCTTTTACAATTTTACCGTTTTCAAAGGTAAAGGAGATATTTTCATAGGTAAAACCATCTTCCACTGAAGCGGTATTAAAGGTTATTGTTCCGTTTACACTTTCACGCACCGGCGCGGTATACACTTCACCGTCGGGAATATTGCATTTTCCGTCACACTTCACGGCGGGAATTCCTTTAATAGAAAAGGAAAGATCGGTGTTTGGTCCTGTGATGCGGACACGATCGGTTTGGTTCATAAGTTCCGCTAAGGCATCCATAGCCGTTGACATCTTTGCATAATCAAGATTGCAAACATTAAAGTAGAAATCCTCAAAAGCTTGCGTAGACATCTTGGCCAGCTGACTCATGCCGAAGTTAGGATATCGGAGAATGACCCATTTTGTCTTGGGCACGCGCAGAGCCCCGTGTACGGGCTCCCAATAAAGTTTGTTGTAAAGCTCTATATTTTCTTGCGGAACATCGCTTAGTTCAAAGCTGTTTTCCGGCGCGCGTACCCCGATATATGCCTGCATCTTGCTCATCAAGGCACCGTCATTTTCGGCACGCAGCCGCAAAGAGTCTTCTGTAGCCTGAAGAAGCAGCGCGCGGTTCAGACGGTTGGAGCGTATCCACAGATAGGGCGTGCCCCCGGCCGCAAGTACCGCTTGAATCAGTTCCTGGCCGAATTCCTCATCGGCGCCGATCAGTTCAATCAGACAGTTTTCTCCTTTTTCCAGATGACAGGAGTAATTGACCAGATTTTTTGCAAGCGTTTTCAGACGTTCGTCTACCATTATTGATTTTCTCCCTCCGTTGTAAAACATGCTTTCAGGGCGGAAAGCGCTTGGGAAGCGTAAAGTTTAGGAATGCAGCAGGTGATCTTTGTTTCACTGGTAGTAATCAGCAGAATCGGAATCGAAAGATCGCTTAAAATACCGATAACTTGACCTGTAGCACCGGCATGGTGCGCCATTCCGCTGCCCTCTACGGTAAGTTTTGCGATATCATCAATTATCTCAACGGTTTCCTCATCGGAAGCCAAGTTTTTGATAATGCGGTAGGCTTTATCCGCTAAATTCTTCGGTACTGAGAGGGAAAGCGTATAGAACCCGTTTACAGGGGTAGGCTGGCTGATAATATCGATGATAATTTCCGCGTCCTTCAGCTGTATAAAAATATTGTTAACCAAGGCCGGATTTTTTATACCGCTTACGGTAATCAGAACGTCGGATTCAGAAGCATAGGCATGCGTAATAATTTGCTGCTGTGTTAAAAGACTGCTCATATCGTACAGCCCGCAGGGAAGGGTAGAAATAAACTGCGCGGCTCTTAAAGCGCCTAATGCGTAAATTCTTCTAGAGTAAGCCTGATGGGTGAGCTCAACAACTTCGTCTTGGCCGGCAAAGATAATCGTATGCTCACCGGTAATGGTGCCGCCGCGTATGGCGTGCAGCCCAAGTTCCCGCTTGGGACGCGCGCAACGGCGCTCATGGCGGTCATAAACATATTCCAGATCCCCACCCGCCGCGTCATTGATCGCGTCGGCCAGCATAATGGCGGTTCCCGAAGGGGCATCTACTTTGGTGTTGTGATGTTTTTCCACAATTTCAATATCATAGGTGCTGTTTAAAATCGCCGAGGCTTTTGCCGCCAGATCCTTTAACAGATTAATGCCCAAGGACATGTTGGAGGAGCGCAAGATCGGAATATTTTCAGAAGCATATTCGATGGAGCGAATATCGTTTTGATTATATCCTGTGGAAGCCAATACCATAGGTAGTTTGTGCTGCTGCGCATAGCGAAGCAGGGGAGGCAGTGCCTCAGGGCGGGAAAAATCAATGATGACGTCGGCTTTTTCCTGACATTTTGCAATATCGGTGTATACGGGGAAATCCGTTTTGGCATTGGCGGCTAATTTATCTACGCCGGCGCAAATTTCAAATCCGTCATTATCGTTAACCGCGGCAACGATTGCTTGACCTACTTTACCTAGACATCCCGAAAGAATAATTCTCAACATAATGTTTCTCCTTTTAAAAAAGCCCCGACCGCAAGGGTTAGGGCATAAAATATCAAATATCGGCAATGCCGAAGTTCCGCATGGCATCCTTCAAAAGCTGAAGGTTCTTTTCCTCCATATCGCAAAGCGGCATGCGCAGGATACATTCGCCGAAGCCCATCAACGAAGCTGCTGTTTTTACCGGAATCGGATTGACTTCGCAAAACAGTGCTTTTACCAGAGGATAAAGCTTTAATTGCATTTCCCGCGCGTCTTGCAGGCGGCCGGCAAAAAAGTCGGCGCACAATTCATGAACTTGCCGGGGAACGATGTTGGAAGCTACGGAAATTACGCCTTTACCGCCTAAGGCTAGCAGAGGAAGGATGATTCCGTCGTCACCGGAATATATATCCAATATGTCTCCTACACGGGAGCAGATCTCGGTAATTTGATCAATGTTTCCGCTGGCTTCCTTTACTGCGCATAGGGTATCAATTTGCGCCATTTTTTCTAAGGTTGCCGGCAGAATATTTACCCCGGTTCTTCCCGGCACATTATAGCATATTACAGGCAACGGTGTGGCAGAACAAATCTTTTCAAAATGCTTAATCAGTCCTGTTTGGGTGCATTTGTTATAATACGGCGTTACTACCAGCAGCGCGTCAGCGCCTCCGTGATAAGCTTTTACTGAATTCTCCACGGCAATGGCGGTAGCGTTTGAACCTGTGCCTACGATGACCGGTACGCGTTTGTTAATGCGCTTTACGGCAAACGATAAGGCTTCGTCCCGCTCTTGGTAGGTCATCGTAGCGGGTTCTCCGGTAGTACCGCAGATAACAAGCGCGTCGGTTCCGTTTTCAATCTGAAAATCAATTAACCGCCCAAAGGCGTCATAATCTACGCCGTTTGCGGTAAAAGGTGTAATCAACGCCGTAGCGCTTCCGGTAAAAATAGTATTTTTTCTCATAAAATCAATCTCCCTTACCTTTCAATAAAGCCTTGCGCTGTCAAAAGCTCGGCCATCAGCACCGCTCCCCCGGCCGCGCCGCGCAGCGTATTGTGGGACATGCATACAAATTTGATATCAAACTGTTTGTCGGGACGCAGTCTTCCGATAGAAATAGCCATGCCGCCTTCTAAATCACGGCAGGTTTTAATTTGCGGCTGATCATTTTCGGTAAAATAATGAAGAAATTGCTTAGGCGCGCTGGGCAGCTGAAAGATCTGCGGATCGCCTTTAAAGTTTTTCCAAATATCCAAAATTTCTTCTAAATCGGGCTTTTTGTCAAAACTGGCAAAAACCGCAGCGGTATGACCGTTGGTAACGGGAACGCGAATACACTGTGTCGTGATATTCGGACCTTTTGCCGGAACGATCACTCCGTTTTCTATATGTCCCCAAATTTTCAGCGGTTCGTTTTCGCTTTTTTCCTCCTCACCGCCGATGTACGGAATAATATTATCTACCATTTCCGGCCAGCGTTCAAAGGTCTTTCCGGCGCCGCTTATTGCCTGATAAGTACAGGCAAGGGCTTTGGTGATACCAAATTGGGAAAGAGGGAACAGCGCGGGTACATAACTTTGCAGGGAGCAGTTAGATTTTACTGCGATAAACCCGCGTGAAGTATGCAGTCGCTTTTTTTGGAAAGTAATCACTTCGGAATGATCGGCATTGAGCTCAGGAATAATCATCGGAACATCAGGTGTTGCTCTGTGCGCGCTGTTATTGGAGATGACCGCTACCTCAAGGCGCGCGTATTTTTCCTCTAACGCGCGAATTTCTTCTTTGGGCATATCTACCGCGCAGAAGACAACCTGTACCGTTTGCGCAATTTTTTCGGCATCGGCAGAAGCGTCAAAAACTGGCATAGCTGCAATATCTTCCGGTATCGGCATGTCCATGACCCACCGATTTCCGATTGCTTCGGCATAGGTTTTTCCCGCGCTGCGCGCGCTTGCCGCGAGCGCTTTTACGCAAAACCAAGGATGCCGGCTTAAAAGCGTTATAAAGCGCTGTCCTACCATACCCGTAGCGCCTATAATTCCAACATTCAACTTTTCCATTGCAATTACCCCGCAATTTTATAAAATATATTGTTTATCATACCATAGAATCCAGCGTCTGTAAAGTAGGTTGATGGATTTTACTTGATTTTTTTGCCGAAAAATGCTATACTTTACGCAATAAAACAAAAGGATTAAAACAGTGGCGATAACATTTTGCGCGTTGGGAAGCGGCTCGAAAGGCAACAGTTATTTAGTGGCCGGAAACAAAAACAGAATATTGGTTGACGCGGGTCTAACAGCCAAGACTATAGAATGTCATCTGGCGGCAATCGGCGTTTGCCCCGGAGAGCTGGACGGCATTCTTGTGACACATGAGCATACCGATCATATTGCTGGTATTAAAGTGCTTTCCCGGCGCTACGATATTCCTGTATATGCCAATGAGCCTACGATGATTCAGCTTTTAAAAAAGACCGGCGGTTTGGAAACGAAAAATATTCGGCTTTTTACTACCGGAGAAGATTTTTATATCGGTGAATTTGATATTACGCCTTTTAAAACACCGCATGACAGCGTTTGTTCCTGCGGTTTTTCCGTTTATTGCCGCGGCAGCAAAATTACCGTTGCCACCGATATCGGACATATGACACGCACAGTGCTGAACGCTTGCAAGGGCAGTGATATTCTTGTGCTTGAAGCAAACCATGATTTGGACATGTTGCTCAACGGTCCGTATTCTCCTTTTCTTAAGCAGCGTGTGCAGGGGCCTAACGGTCATTTATCGAACGACGTTTGCGGAAAAACCTTGGCGTATTTATTGGATGAGGGATTAAAACAGATTATTCTTGCCCATTTAAGTGAGGAAAATAATCGGCCTCAGCTTGCGTATTCTACCATATGCAGCTCTTTGCGGGAAAAAGGCGCCGTTGTCGGCAGAGATGTTTATGTGGATGTGGCGGAACAGTATCAGCGGGGGAAATGCTACCGGATTCTTTAGAAATATGCTATGCAAAAAACTGCCAGATTTTTCAAAAAACGACTTTTCATGTCACGTGGGTATTGACTTTGTGACATCTTTCCCTTTATAATAAAAATAGAGTATCTGCTGTTAAAGCAGATTTTTTTGTGTTAAAAAATGTGACATAATGTCACAAAAACTGCAGTGAGGAGAGGGAAAAATGGAAGAAAAGTGTGAAATAGCCGAAAGAATTTTACAGCATGTAATGGAAATGGAACGGTATATTCATGAATTGGATATGCGCTTTGAAAAAACGGTATTTGCTTGCGGCCCGTCGGGATACGTGGGCTGTTCCCATGAATGCCGTGGAGCCGGCGACCGTCGCCGCAGTGGTTTTATGGAAGATATCGCGGAATATTTAAATGCGCTGGGCAGAAAAAAAGACCGCGTAATTATCAGTCTAAAGCCTGTAGTACAAGCTTTTGAGGCATTAAAGGGTACTCGCAGCGGTCATGTTATTTTTTACCGTGTGGGAAAGGGCATTTCCGTTCAGGAATATGCCGATACATTCCATTATTCCCGTCGTCATGCCAGACGCTTATATATTAAGGCCATGGAAGATTTTTATCAAAAACTTATTCGATATGATACGGAAGGACTGGTTGAAAGATTCCGGCAGACAGAATAACTTTTGCATAAAGAATATTAAAAGGATTCAATCTTTGTAAAAAATTTTTTATGCACTATTGAAACTGTTTTGTATATGGTATCATTTAGTTGATTGAAAATGCCGGAACGTAGAAATATATGGATATTGAAGGTCCCGCCGCGGGGAGTGGCACGCAGATTCATCAATGGGAGCTTCACGGTGATACCAGCCAGCGCTGGGACGTGCAGTTTGTCAGCAATGATCATTACAAAATTCAATCGGTCTATAGTAATTTGTACGTAAGCGTGGCCGGTAATTCTACAGCGCAGGACGCGGCGATTGTACAGAATCCCTTTGATTGGTTGGACGGACAGTTGTTCAAATTTGAGCGGACTGAGGCAGGCAACCTCAAAATTACGCCGAAAACAGGAAGCGCTAATGGCCGAGTGCTTTGTAACAGGTCCAATTCTAATAGCAACGGCGTTGCTATCGAACAGCGCAACTATATTGAAGATTCCAATTATATTGACGAATGGATTGCGGAAAAGAGGGTGGACAGATATATTCTGCGCAGCTTTATATCGGAGGATATCATGGCGTCTGACCCACAAGGATTGTCCAATGTTGTGTCATATAGTCAATTTGCTAGTGGCGCATTACATCGAAGCTTTGGAATTTCTTTGTATTTTGAAATTCCAATTATAAAGGAATTATCTAGTGATCAGGTACATGACGGTTCCTGCAGTGATGCTTGCGGAGAATGTGTCGATATATATTCTCCTGACCAAACAAATGTGCATCATTTAAACTACCGAAGAATTGTACGGGAGGAACTTACAAAAAAACGAGCGACGGATGATCAGATTCATGTGTTATGGCATAGCAGACCGGGAAGCGATTTTTGCAGAAATGCTATATCCCATACAGCGGACGGTGCTTTTGGCGTAGTCTATGATAAGTTGCCGGTGGTTAATATTTTTGATACTCCGATGACTACGGATGCGGATCCCGAATTAGTCTTTAAATATGTGTTATTGCATGAAGTAAGTCATGTTTTAGGCAGGAGTGAGGATTACTTTCATATGAATTGTATTGCCAGATCCATTTCCTCCCAGGCTGAGTTTGCGGGCTTCTTCGCAATGTATTATAATGGAGAAGAGGCGTTTTGCGATCGATGCAAACAAGAAATGTTAAGTATTATAGGCAGACCTTTAAAAAATGCATAATGAAAGGAGAAAAAACATGAAAAAAATATTTAGTATTGCAATTCTTGCTTGCTTATTCATAACTGTTGGGTGTCAAACGGCATCTAAGGATGAGTTCTCCGGGCAAACTTTTTCCTATTCCTCTCAAGAACTCTTTGAGCAAGAGGTAGTGACGGCGAAGAACAGCAGTATAATCAGTGACGAATTGGATGATCATATTTTGTATATTAAAGCAGCGGTTGCTTATATACCTGATAAATTTTACCTTGCGCCAACAGAAGGAACATTTAATTATATCACTCTTAGAGATAGTATAATGGGAGTTTCTTTTGACAATAATGCGGGGGAGAGGAAAGAGTATAGAATTAGTTGGAATGCAGAAGATAAGCGGGCTTATGCAAATCGCATAAGGGAAAATGGGGGATATAATTATCTTCCGGGAATTGAGGAACAAAACGGTATCAGGAGCCTTTATACGAAAGTGACAGTAGATGGTCTGCAGTATACGATTGAACGAATGTATTCATCTAAAAGCGCTATTGAATATAAAGAAAGTATTGGGGAACCGTTAACGCAGGAAGAAATTGAAAGCCCAATTATGCTGCATGTGTATTGGGAGCAAGAGAATGCTTTAATTGACTATATAGTGCTTGATGAAAACTTGCAAAAAGAAACGGATGACGCGGTAATTGTAAGGACTGTAGGCAAGCTGCAAAAGGTATATTATAATACTGATGATGCGGCTCAAGACGCGTAAAACAGAGAAAAGGCAGCGGCGAAAGCCGCTGTTTTTTTATTAAGAAAGCGAATCTGTCTGTGGCCTGCAAGGCTTTTTTCAAGAATCAAAGATTTTTCGGCTGTGTTGTTTTTACTATCTCCTGAGATCCTATAAACGTCTTGTTAAGCGGACTTTTATTCACGGCTTTGTCCTGTCAGAGGAAAACAAAATAGGGAGATGACACCGCAAAAAATTAGATTTTAGATGTATCCGTAAATTGATAAATTATTTTTGTTTTTTTATGATATAATAAATTTACGAAAAAAACGTTATGGGAAGCAGAATTACAAAATGAACAAGAATATTTTTATAGTTAAAATTATAACAAGTGTTATTTTTATAGGTATCGTGTTGTTTTCGCTCTTCCATCAAACAGGATGGATTCAAATTGCGTTATTGCCGTTTTTGATTTGTGGTATCGCGTCAGCGGGAAAAAATATTTGTTTTCTTATAAACAAAAACAGCTGCGCGGATCTTTTCAAAAAACTATATATCATTAGTTTTTTCCTTTTTGCGTTCGGCTTTTTAATTTTTTGGAGTTATTCGGTTATGAAAACGAAGGAATATCTTTCTCTTTTATTCACAATACCGTTCTGGTTGCTGGGCATATATATGCTTCGGAAATCCCTTTTCCCGCCGAAGAAGACTGCAAAAACAAAAAAAGAAATAAAGTATAATTTTAAAGTGATAATCAGCGCTTTGTTAGTGCTTGTATGTTTTTTGTGCGGCGTTGTGATGTTGTTTTTTGGTATTAGGAATACTTACCAACTAAATCAATCAACGAAAGGGTATCTTCTTACAGAAGCATATTTTGAGGACTATGAAATATATAGCGCAGATGATGACGGCACGATGTATACGCTCCTTTATACGTATGAAGTGAACGGGAAAGAATACCATGTAAAAACAGATTACGCAGTAGGAAGTGTTCCTTCTGAAAACAGTATCAGAAAGGTAAAGTATGATCCCAATAATCCTGAAAACGCTGTTTTAGCAGGGACAAATAGTGCAAATAGTTTAATCTATATGGGCTTGTTTTTTGTTTTGGGATCAACCGCGTTTATTCTTGGCGCACTTTATATAAAAGGTGCTTTTGAAAAAATAAAAATTGATGTTATGGGATTATATTTCGGCTTTTTGTTTTTTATAGTGGGAATTGGAATTCTATTGTTTCAAAACGGGACAGCAGCATCGTTTTGGGAGGCATTAAAATCCTTAGGTATATGGGCTGCAATTCCGATTTTGTTTATTGTGGCAGGCGGATTCCAAATTATCAAATGTTTGTTTTTTAAACGCTTGAGTGAAAATAGAAATAAGCGGGGATAAACGGCCATGAGCGCATAGAGCATATAAGACGATAAAAACTTTTTTGTATGAAAGTAAAAAAGTTTTTTAGGGGAATGTATCGAGTACAAAGAAAGGGAAAAAATACCAGATTTATTCTTTAAGGAGTTTATCCGTAAAACGGTAAACTCCTTTTTTACAAAAACCGGATTTTTAGCAATGGCGGAATTTTTTTAAAATATAAATGCGGCAGGGTTTATAAATTTTTTATGGGAAACAATGGCCGGAGAAAATGGACGAAGATTACTTGATTCTGGAAATACCGTTGATTAACGCGTTTTTGCTGATGGTTCCGGCTTTATAGGCTGTGATATTCCCCTTTCGGTCAATAAAATAGGTTTGCGGTATGGAAGATATAGAATAGGCTTGTTGGGCTTCATGCGTAGTATCAAAATAAATATTAAAGGTATATCCGTTTTGTTGGATAAAGGTTTCCGCGTCTTTTTGTGAAGTATCAATAGAAATCATGAAAAAGTGGATATCATTTCCGTAAAGCTCGTATACTTGCTGAAAATATTCCATTTCTTCTTGACAGGGGGTACACCAGCTTGCCCAAAAATTCATTACAATAGGCTTTCCGGCAAGACTTGAAAGAGAAATTTGTTTTCCGGCGGCTGTAAATACGGTAAAATCGGTTGTCTCCGGCGGCAGCTTGGAGGAAACAGTAGGTTCCGGCAGGGGAAGAACGGGCTCCGGCGTGCTCAGCGGACGTGCGGTTTCCGGTACTGTAGGGGTGGGAACGGCGGTCATGGTGGGTAAGGGCAGAGCTGTGACGGAAGGTACAGCGGACGGAGTAGGGGAATTCTCAGGCACAGAAAAAGTTGCTGTAGGTGAGGGCGTTTCAAAATATACCAATTCATCTTCCGGCGCCGATTGATCTGCCATTGTGTTGTATAAGAGCGCTGATAGGATGAATAATAGGGTTAGAGCCGAAAAAAGAATTACTGTTTTTTTCATTTATACCTCCCAGGCGAGAAAGGAGCCGTTTAATAGTCCAAATGCGGTAAGGATGCCGGTAATGATTAAAAAAATACCGCAGATACGCTCTATTACAATACGATGCTTTTGTATGGAAGAAAATATTGAAAAAATGCTGTCGGTAAGCAATGCGGCCAAGATAAAAGGCGCGCCTAATCCCAGAGAATAGGTAAAAAGAAGAAAAACGCCTTGGGCAAAGCTTGCGGAGTTAGCGGCTAACATCAATGCGGAACCTAAAAAAGCACCGGTGCAAGGAGTAAGAGCAAGAGAAAAAATAATACCCAGCAGAAAAGAAGAGAAAACGGAACTCACTTTAAAACTTTTAAAAGAAAATCTTGGCATTGGCAGGTGCAGAATGTTCAATACCGAAAGGCCGTAGATACAGATAATGATGCCTAATACAATATTCACAATGGTCTTATATTTAGTGAAAAAGGCACCTACAGTACCGGCAAAAGCGCCTAAAATCACAAACACAAGGCAAAAGCCCGCAACAAACAGCAGCGAGCAGAGCAGCGCATGGCCGCGTGTGTTTTTGCTGCCTGCAAAATAAGAAATATATACCGGTACCAGGGGAAGGGTACACGGCGAAATAAAAGAGAGGATACCCTCTAAAAAAGTAATAAACCAACTCATGGATAATCTTCCTTTTTACAGTGTGAGTTGGTTTTATTATTTCCTGTTTTTTATAAAATATTATTTTTGCTTAAATAAGAGATTATTTGGTCCTTTTTATTTTCACATTTTTCTTCTGTTACAGCGGTTAAAAGCATCCGAAGCGTTTTTCCGATTGCGCGGTCCTTGATGCCCAAAAGTTTTAGATCGTTACCGTTGATATCCAACTCATGAATGGAACAGCAGCCTGCGGCGGCGAGAAGCGCGGTGTGCAGTATGGCGGGATCGGCTTTGTTGCAGGAAATTAAAAAATGAAGCAGCAACATAGTATCTTCACGGCCAAGGCGGCACATGACGCGGGTAAGACTTTTTTTATTGTTCTCCGGTATTGTTTCGCGATTTTCCAGTAACATTCTTATTTCCTTTTTTAGGGTATTCTCTATTTTTAGCCGCGCCAGCTCTTCTTTAAAATCACAAAGCCCTAAAATATGCGCAAAGCTCAATTCAGCACGGCAGCCGGACGCCGTTATATAGGCGCAGGTATTTGTCCATTGCTCCGCGCTGCAGGAAAGGGAAGAAAAGAGAATTTTAAAAACAGGCAATGTTTGCTGTATTATCGATCCCGCGTTTGGCAGCGTAAGCATCTTTTTTAGTTCCGCGGCAATCCGTTCGGGAGCAATATGTTTCAAATTGGGAGCCAGTGCGTTGATTGCGGTAAGCGTCTTTTCTTCTAAAGAAAAGCCTTCCGTTGAAGCAAAACGCATTCCCCGCAGAATCCGAAGAGCATCTTCACTGAAACGTTTTTGGGCATTGCCCACGCAACGGATTTTTTTATCGGCAAGGTCGGATTTTCCATTGAAAAAATCATATATCGTTAAAGAACGGTCCATGGCCATGGCATTGATGGTAAAATCACGGCGGGATAGATCGGCCTTTAAGGAGTTGGTAAAATGTACGCTTTCAGGATGGCGGAAATCAGGATACTCACCGTCCGTGCGATAGGTGGTAATTTCAATGGGCTCATTTTCAATTAAAACAGTTACGGTACCGTGTTTTAATCCTTTCAGGATCAGTTTAAAGCCGGAGAAACAGCGTATTATTTGTTCCGGAAGTGCCGAGGTAGTGAGATCCCAGTCATGCGGTGTTTTTTTCAGTAAAATATCACGTACGCAGCCGCCTACGGTAAACACTTCAAATCCCGCGGATTCCAAACAAAGCATTGCAGTAGTTACCTTTCCGGGCAGCATAAAATTCTCCTTTCGTTCAATCAAGAAAATGAATACTAATGCACATATTTGAATATGTACATATATATTTGTTTAGCATAAATATAGACATGAAACGGAATTTATAAAAGCTCACGCAGCTTGTTTAAAAAAGCTTCTTCACCCCAAGTATTTATTTTAAAAAACAGCGCTTGACTTCCCCCGGCGGTGATAGCTGAAAGATGAATGAGATTGCCGCATTGAAATAATGTTACATTCAAGCTGACTCTGTTGCTTCCCATATAGCTGTAACGCTCAAATACGCGTACGCTGCATCGGGCGTTATCACAGATAAAATCACTGCTTTCTTCTAAACTGGCAGAGATACTGCCTTTGAGAATTCCGTTTTCGATTTTTTGCAGTAAAACATCAAAATCACCGGTAAAGGTTTGTTCCCATTTTGCCATAAAATACTCCTAACATATTTTTTCTTATTATACAACGGTGTATGTTTATTTGTCATCATATTTTGTTTTCTTTTAAAGCGATTACAGATATTTTTTGATAAAACATGTTTATATTTCAGCGCTTAAAATTTTTTAAAAATCTTTCATTTTTATATTGAAATCGTTTGATGAATGTGATATAGTTTTAATGAAATTTATTTTTGGAGGCGGATTTTTTATGTACAATATAAAATTTGCAGAATATGTTCCCGAACCGGATATTGTTTCCAGCGATTATTATATAGCTTGCCATTATTTTCCTGGCTGGGCGGTGAAGAGCAATGGATATTCCGGATTTAAAAAAATCGTGGATTTTCCAGAGCGTACACCGCTAATCGGATATTATGACGAGGCAAATCCGGAGGTAACGGACTGGGAAATTAAATGGGCCAGAGAGCACGGCATTCATTGCTTTATTTACTGTTGGTATCGTGATAAAAAGAATGTAGGGCATCCCCTTACGAACGATTCTTTGAATTTGGCGCATCAGATCAACAGCGGATTAAATCATGCCCGATATAAAGATTTAATGGATTTTGCTATTATGTGGGAAGGCGATAATGCCGGTGTGGCTGCCGATAAAAGCGATTTAGTGGATAATCTGCTGCCTTTTTGGGTAGAAAATTATTTTACAAAGCCCAATTATTTGAAAATCGGCAATAAGCCCGTGCTTTTTGTATATGATTATTCCCAGCATATTATCAATCAGCTGGGCGGTGCTGAAAAGATGAAAGAGGCTTTGGACGCCTGCAGAGAGAAGATAAAAGAATACGGGTTTGACGATATTATTTTTCAGGTAGAGCATCGCTATGATGATTGGGATTTATTAAAGACGTATAAGAGTGCCGGGTTTAACCAAACTTTTGCATATTGCTGGCATACTTTACAGCAGCTTCCTACGCAGGAAGAGGTTTTAGAGCGGCAGATGTATTTGATGAAAAATCATCTGGAGTTTGATCCTGAATTTACGATTCTTACCTGTTCACAGTCATGGGATCCGTATCCGTGGTGGCGTTTTAATGAAGAGCGCATGAAACATATTGTGCGCTGGAAACTTACCCCGAAAAATTGGCGCAGATTGCTGGAAGATGTCAAGGCACTTGCCGATTCTATGCCGGAAAGCGCCCTGGGCAGCCGCTTTATCATGATGGATAACTGGAATGAATGGGGAGAGGGACATTATATTGCACCGCATCTTTCCGGCGGATTCCAGTACTTGCAAGCCATCAGAGAAGTGTTTACCAAGCGCGATAATTTGCCGGATTACCGACTGCCGCAGGAGCTTGGCTTAGGCCCTTATGATAAGAATATTGATTTAAATGCAGAAGCACCGGAAGACTGATAGGAGATAAAAATGAAAAAAACAATAGCGGACTATGTGGTAAGTATTCCTGATTTTCCTGAAAAAGGAATCATTTTTCGAGATATTACTTCGGTTTTACAAGATGCCGAGGGATTTCAGCTTGCTGTAGAGCAAATGGCGGCTCTTTTGCAAAATGTAGATTTTGATGTGATCGCGGGTACGGAATCGCGGGGATTTATCTTTGGCGCTCCGATTGCATATAAAATGAAAAAGCCTTTTGTACCCATTCGTAAGAAAGGAAAACTGCCCCGTGAAACAATTTCTAAAACTTATGCGTTGGAATACGGTACTGCGGAGATTGAAATTCACAAGGATGCAATAAAACCGGGGCAGAAAGTTGTAATAATCGATGACTTAATTGCTACCGGCGGTACTGTAAAAGCTTGCGCTGAATTGATTGAAACCTTGGGCGGTATTGTAGAAAAGATGATATTTTTAATAGAACTTTCTGATTTGGGCGGCAGAGAACTGCTAAAAGACTATGATGTTGAAAGTGTAATACAATACTCCGGAGCCTAATTTCCCGTGAAAAAGGGGCTGTTTTGGGAGACACTTCATAAAGAAGTTGTCTCCCAAATTTTTTGATTTGTTTGGATTTTGGTATTAAAATCCGATGCTCATTATTCTTATGGACTTGTTATAAATCATAGGCATACCATTTTATTTGGATAAAAGAATAGCCGATTGATTTTCGTTTTTAAGAACCAATCGGCTATGTACTTGTGTATATTATAATTTTCTCTTTTTCTCAAACTGGAAATTATTTTATTCATCAAAATAAAATAATTTAGACTGTAGACAAATTTGAAGTTTGTCTACAGTCTGAGCCAGCGTCTTTTAGACGCTGGCTTCAGTCTGTCGAATAACCCTGGATTTCAAGCGAGATTCAGGGTTAAAAAT
>CAJKLB010000037.1 GCA_905200615.1 uncultured Selenomonadales bacterium
CTTCTATTCGCTACTCTTTTTTTGCCTTTTGTCACTCATCATTGTAACACATACATATCCCAAAGAAACATCGTCAAACAAATAAAAAAAGCAATTTACATCAAAAAAATTGTGTAAACATTTATGCAGTTTACACAATAATTCAGTTAGAAAATCCTAACTAAATGACTGATTTTCCAAAACTGAAATCCGGATATAAAAATCCTGAAAAAACCTATTGACAAACGGACAGCAGACAGATATAATAATATTTGGTTAGCGAGGGCTAACCTATATCTAAAGCGTAAGGTTAGCAAATGCTAATTGTAAATACAGTCTCATTGGGAACAAAGAAGGGATATAATATGATGCCGCTTACACTGGCAGTTGTCGGAGAAGAAAATATAATCAAAAAAATCGGAGGAAAGCAGGAAGTCAAGGCTCACCTCGAAAATCTTGGATTTGTAGTGGGAGGAGCTGTTACGGTGATTAACACCATCGGCGGGAATGTTATTGTAAATGTTAAAGAATCCCGCATTGCAATCAGTAAGGAAATGGCACAGAAAATTATGATCTGATTTTCTGTGGCAGTTGTACTTAAAATACTTTTTAAGGAGGAGAACAAGCATGAAAACACTGAGAGATGCCAAAGTCGGCGATACGGTCAGGGTTGTCAAGCTCCACGGCGAAGGAGCGGTCAAGCGCCGTATTATGGACATGGGGCTTACCAAGGGTGTAGAGGTACATATCCGCAAGGTAGCGCCTCTAGGCGATCCGGTTGAGGTTACGGTTCGCGGTTATGAGCTTTCAATTCGTAAAGCAGACGCGGAAATGATTGAAATAGAATAGGCTTAAACGGATTAAGGGGAAAATGCTCCCCATATTTTTTGAAGCATTGGTTAGCGATTGCTAATCAAGAAAGTGAGGAATGACATATGGATTTGCGAATTGCCCTTGCGGGTAACCCGAACAGTGGTAAAACAACCCTGTTCAACGCACTGACCGGTTCCAACCAGTTTGTAGGAAACTGGCCGGGCGTTACGGTCGAAAAAAAGGAAGGAAAACTGAAAAAGCACAATGATGTTGTGATCACCGACCTTCCGGGTATTTATTCTCTATCTCCCTACACACTGGAGGAAGTGGTGGCAAGAAATTATCTTATCACCGAGCGTCCTGATGCAATTTTAAACATCATCGATGGCACAAACCTTGAAAGGAATCTGTACCTTACCACACAGTTAACTGAGCTTGGTATACCTGTTGTTGTTGCCATCAACATGATGGATGTTGTGAAGAAGAACGGAGATAAGATCAATACGGAGGAGCTTTCCCGTGAGCTTGGCTGCAAGGTGGTTGAAATTTCCGCTTTGAAAGGCACCGGCATTATGGATGCTGCGGAAGCTGCTATCGATGCGGCACAAAACGGCAAGACTGTTCCGATGCATACCTTCTCAGGTACTGTAGAGCATGCACTGGCTCATATCGAGGAGGCGGCGGTACATAATCTTCCCGAGGAACAGCAGCGTTGGTATGCTATCAAGATTTTTGAACGCGACGATAAGGTGCTCGAACAGATAAAGCTTGATAAGTCGGTTCTGGAGCACATTGAAACAGATATAAAGGCGGTGGAAGATGAACTGGACGACGATGCGGAATCCATCATCACGAATGAACGCTATGTTTATATCGGTCAGATTATTAAAGGCTGTTACAAGAAAAAGTCTGCCGGTAAGCTTTCGACCTCCGATAAGATCGATAAGGTTGTTACCAACCGTTTTGCAGCTCTCCCGATTTTTGCGGTTGTCATGTTCCTTGTTTATTATATCGCAGTTTCTACCGTCGGTACCTTTGCGACCGACTGGGCAAATGACGGTGTGTTCGGTGACGGATGGCATCTGTTCGGCATCGGTACCTCTGCTTATGACGATGCTATGACCGATTATGCGGTCAATAATGTCTGGACCGATGAAATGATCTCACTTGTAAATGCTGCGGCAGATAAGGGCGTAATCGGCGCCGAAGATATTCAGGGTGCGATTGCAGACGAGGATTTTGGCGCTTTTGATGAAGCCTACGGTTCCTATGCCGATTCTTTGGCTGAGGAGGGCTTTGATATTTCCGCAATTTATGATACGGCGCTCGGAGAAGAGGCAGAGGGCGTGCCCGATCCGTCTGAATACGGCGTATGGGTACCCGGTATTCCCGTGCTTGTCGAAAATGGACTTGAAGCCATCAATACCCCCGAATGGCTGAACGGTCTGCTCCTTGACGGTATTATCGGCGGTGTCGGTGCGGTTCTTGGCTTTGTACCGCAGATGCTTGTACTGTTTATCCTCCTTGCTTTCCTTGAATCTTGCGGATATATGGCTCGCATCGCCTTCGTTCTTGACCGTATCTTCCGAAAATTCGGTCTTTCGGGTAAATCCTTTATTCCGATGCTCATTGGCACCGGCTGCGGTGTTCCCGGAATTATGGCGTCCCGTACAATCGAAAACGAGCGCGACCGCCGCATGACGATTATGACCACAACCTTTATCCCTTGCGGAGCAAAGCTTCCGATTATTGCTCTTATCGCCTCTGCACTGTTCGGAGGTGCATGGTGGGTAGCACCGAGCGCATATTTTATCGGTATTGCTGCCATCATTATTTCAGGTATCATGCTTAAAAAGACAAAGATGTTTGCCGGCGATCCCGCTCCCTTTGTTATGGAGTTGCCCGCATACCACTGGCCGACCGTCGGTAATGTGCTTCGTTCCATGTGGGAACGTGCATGGTCGTTTATTAAAAAGGCAGGAACTATTATCCTACTTTCCTCTATCATCATTTGGGCAGGTTCCTGCTTCGGTATGATGGACGGCTCGTTTGCCTTCAGCACAGAGATGGAGCTTGAAGACAGTGTTCTAGGTATGATAGGCAATGCACTTTGCTGGATCTTTGCCCCGCTCGGCTTCGGTAATATCAAGGCGACGGTTGCAACCATTATGGGACTTGTTGCTAAGGAAGAGGTTGTCGGAGTATTCGGTGTCCTTGATTTCGAGGGAATGACTCAACTTGCCGCTTATTCTTTCCTCGTATTCAATCTGCTGTGTGCTCCGTGCTTTGCAGCAATCGGCGCTATCAAGCGTGAAATGAACAGCGCCAAGTGGACTTGGTTTGCCATCGGTTATCAGTGCGTGTTTGCCTATGCAATCTCTCTAATGATTTATCAGTTCGGCTCGGTATTCACCGGAGGTCTGAATGTAATCGGCTTGATCGCAGCGATTGCGGTACTTGCAGTTATGGTCTATATGCTGTTCATCAAGAAATATTCAGAAGCTACAAAGCTTACCAAAAGCGTTAAGGTGACAAAATAAATTATTATGAACAGGAGGTAAGAATGTGCTTGCTTGGCTAACGGAAAACATAGCAACAATTATTATCTGTGCTGTTTTACTTGCTGTCGTTTCGGCAATTATCGTCAGCATGATAAAAAACAAGAAAAAAGGAAAATCCTCCTGTGGATGCGGATGCGCAAACTGCCCGATGAGCGGTTCTTGCAATCCTAAAAAATAAAGTTTCAGGGAGACGCAGGATAAAGACCGGCGTCTCCCTAATTTTTTCACGGAGGTTAGCGATGGCTAATACGAATGCAAACAAACTATCCGCCTCCCATATACGGTATTTGCTCGTTTTGAAAAAACTTGCCGCCTCGGATTTAGGAGTACGAAGCGTCGAATTGGCTGCCGAACTCGGCGTAAGCAAGCCGAGTGTTTGTAATATGCTTTGCGTATTGGCTGAAATGAAGCTCGTAGATAAACAACCTCGCAGTATCGTTTATTTAACACAATCTGGGAATCAAATGGCTGAAAAATACTCAGAATACTACGACGCAGTATTTGCAATATTGACGAAATATATTTCCCAGAACTGTATTGCCCCGGAAGCGGTTTGCTCCTTGATTGCCGGAATGACGGAGGATAGTCTTGAAGAACTATGCTTTAGTATAACGAATAAAACAAATGAAACTAAAATATTTTAGGAGGAAAACATAAATGCCGATTGTTGAATTTAAAAATGTCAGCCGTGTATATAAAAGCGGTGATCATGAATTAAAAGCCCTTGACGGCGTGAACTTTTCACTTGAAGAAGGAAAATTCGTTGTAATATTAGGTCCTTCCGGTGCCGGAAAAAGCACACTTCTTAACCTGCTCGGAGGACTTGACAGTCCTACAAGCGGGAAGATTTATGTAGAAGGAAAGGATATTTCTGCTCTTTCAAATGACCGGCTTGCCGAATACAGAGCCGCTACGGTCGGTTTTGTATTTCAGTTCTATAACCTTGTTCCGACGTTAACGGTAAAGGAAAATGTGGCTCTTGTCAAAGAAATCGCATCGGATGCACTGTCTTCGGAAGAAATGATTGCCGAGGTCGGACTTTCCAACCATCTGAACAATTTCCCATCCGAGCTTTCGGGAGGTGAACAGCAGCGCGTTTCGATTGCCCGTGCCCTTGCTAAAAATCCTAAAATTCTTCTCTGCGATGAGCCTACCGGTGCCCTTGATTCCGAAACAGGAGTTATGGTATTAAAGCTCCTACTGTCTATGGCAAGAAGCTACGGAAAAACTATTGTAATTGTTACCCACAATCAAAATATTGCAAAAATGGCGGATGTTGTAATTCGGGTTAAAAACGGGAAAATACGCTCTTTAGAGGAGCAACCGAACCCAATGAGTGCCGATGAAGTGGAGTGGTAATATGCTGTTTCGCAAATTATTAAGAACAATGGGGTTATATAAGGCACAGTTTATCTCAATGATTATTATGATAGCCCTTGGAATCGGAATTTTTGTCGGCTTCAATATGGAATGGGTAAGTATTGATAAAAATGCAAACGGCTTTTTAGAGGAAACCGGATTTGCAGATTTCCGTGTCATTTCCGAAAAGGGATTATCTAAGGAAGATGCCGATAGCATTGCTTCCCTTGACGGAGTAGATAAAGCTTCCCGTTATCTGTCTGTTCAGGCTGATGTGAAAGAAAAAGACGGAGATACGGTATCTCTCACCGTAACTGAAAATGCAGAAATATCAGGCTTTGCTTTAATGGACGGAGAAAGCTACGATGCAACAAGTAATGACGGAATATGGCTTTCCGATAAATATGCTAATGCTAACGGAATTAAACTTGGTGACAGTATAACCTTTGAGTATAAAAACATTGAATTTAAAGGAATTGTTAAAGGACTTATTAAATCAGGCGAGCATATGGTATGCGTTCGTGATGAAACACAGATAATGCCCGATTATAATACCCACGGCTTTGCGTATATTTCTCCTGCTATGTATAAGGAAACGGCAGGATTTGATTATTATCCTCAAATCAATGCAATCTCAAACCTTTCCAAAAAAGAGTTTGCAGATAAGGCAGATGAAGCTTTAGACACAACCCTTATGATACTGACAAAGGATGAAACCGTTTCCTATGCCGGACCTCAAGGTGAGATTGACGAGGGAAAGACTATGGGAAGCATACTTCCGGTTCTGTTTTTGCTGATTGCCGTGCTGACTATGGTTACTACGATGCACAGAGTCGCCGCAAAAGAAAAGACACAAATAGGCACACTTAAAGCTCTCGGCTTTAAGGACAAAAGGATTTTGCGCCATTACACCTCCTATGCCTTTATGATTGGAATTATAGGAACGGTTTTGGGAATTGCGTTAGGCTATTTTGTTGCTTGGCTTGTCCTTAATCCAAACGGTATGATGGCAACCTACATTGATATTCCCGAATGGAAACTCTACCTACCTTGGTTTTGTGTTGTTATCCTTGTGCTGATTCTGGCACTTTTAGCCCTTATCGGTTTTCTGTCTGTACGGCAGATGCTGAAAGGCACTGCGGCGGATGCCCTTCGCCCTTACGCCCCGAAAAAGATGAAACGGTTACTGCTTGAAAAAACCGCACTTTGGAAAAAACTCGGCTTTGGGGCGCAGTGGAATCTGCGTGACAGTATGCGGCATAAATCAAGGACAATGATGACCCTTATCGGTGTTGTAGGTTGCGCTCTTATTGTTGTGGCGGCACTTGGCATGGGCGACACTATGGATGCGTTTTTGGATATGTACTACGGGGACGCTTTGCATTACAGCTCCCGAATCAACCTGTCGGAGCAGGCGTCCTATGAAAAGACCGATGAACTGATAGAAAAATATGAGGGCGATTACAGTGCGTCGGTGGCGGTTAAAATCGAGGAAAAAGCAGTATCCCTTGACATTTATCACACACCGAGCGACCTTGTCAGGTTCCCTGACGAGGATAACAACTTTGTGGAAATAAAGAATGACGGTGTGTATCTGTGTATGCGCTTGGCGGAGGAATTTAATCTGTCAAAGGGGGATACCTTTGAAGTAAGCCCCTACGGCTCGGATAAAACCTATACCTTAAAAGTTGCAGGTGTCATTCGTTCCGTATCGGAAAATATGGTGATTTCTCCCGAATATGCAGAAAGTATAGAATTGCCGTATACCGTAAACGCCATATACACCGAAACCGATAAAACAGATATTTCCTCCGACAGTGCTATCGCTTCGGTTCAATCCAAAAAGGCAATTATCGATTCTTTTGACAGTATGATGGAACTGATGAACCTGATGATTCTCATTTTCATCGTTGCCGCCATTGTGCTCGGAGTGGTCGTGCTTTATAATCTCGGAGTGATGAGTTATACCGAGCGTTACCGTGAAATGGCGACGCTGAAGGTGGTGGGCTTTAAGGACAGAAAAATCGGGGCATTGCTTATAGGGCAGAACCTTTGGATTTCGCTTATTGGTGTTATAATCGGTATTCCTCTCGGTGCGGCTGTTCTTGATTACCTTATGTATGCACTTGCATCGGAATATGAAATGAAAACGGTAATTAACATTTCTACCTATCTTGTAAGCATTCTTCTCACTGTGGGAATGTCGTTTTTAGTTAGCCTAATAGTTTCAAGAAAGAACAGAAAAATTGATATGGTTGAGGCACTGAAAGGTGCGGAGTAAAGCGAAAAATGAAAGAATGTCAGAAAAGTATTTGTCAAAACAAAAATAAAAGAAATGTTGTTTTCGAGATGAGCGAAGGTCGTATTAGGCGGACTTCCTATCACGTTTTCCCGGGAATAGAGCTGGTTTACAACAGTATACATGTTCAAAGTGTTGAAGATACCGTAACTTTCGGCGGCAATGTCATTGAAATCTGCCATTGCCGCGAAGGGCGTATGGAGTTTAACCTGCAGGACGAGTTCTGCTACATAACTCCCGGCGATATTATCATTGTAAGGGCTAGAGATATAAAGGGAGCGTCCTATTTCCCCATTGGGCATTATCACGGCATATCCGTTTTTATTGATGTTGACCGAGCACCAAAGTGTCTATCCTGTTTTTTGGATGATGTTAATGTTGAGCCGAAATCACTTGCGGAGAAGTTCTGCAAAGCAAAACAATGTTTTATTGCCCGTTCTAACCCTTCTTTTGAGCATATATTTTCTGAAATCTACTCCGTTGACGAAAAAATAAGGACGGGCTATTTGAAAATTAAAACCTTGGAGTTGCTTTTGTTTTTGAGTGCTATGGATATTAAGCAGGACGAATACGATACAAGAGCTGTTTCTGACGCGCAGGTAACTCTTGCAAAAGAAATAAGCGAATATCTGACCGAGCATATGGATGACCGTTTTACCCTTGAACAGCTATCTGAGTATTTCCATGTTTCGGGGACGCAGATAAAAACCGCATTCAAGGCAGTTTACGGTGTTTCATTTTATTCCTATATCCGAACGCAGAAAATGGAGTCAGCAGCATATATGCTTGAATACACCGACAAATCCATACTTGAAATCTCAGGTGAACACGGCTATGATAACGCCAGTAAATTCGCAAATGCCTTCAAGACCGTAAAAGGAATCACACCTACCGAATACCGAAGCCGTAATAAAAAATAAGCGTTTTTGTCTGAATGGAGCCTTATTTTGTCTTTTAGGAGCAGATAAGGCTCCGGTATTTATGTATAATAATACACATAAACCACCATAAGTGGCGCTTATTTTTTCACTCAATGTTAGCATTTGCTAACATTATGAAAGGAGATTCTGAATGAGTGTTGTAATTGTAGGCGGGAATGAATGTATGATCCGTCAATATAAAAACCTATGTAGCGATTACAAATGCAAAGCAAAGGTATACCCTAAAATGTCGGGAGGCCTCAAAGACATCGGAAGTCCCGATTTGCTTGTACTTTTTACCAATACCGTTTCACACAAAATGATACGTTGTGCATTAAACGAAACCAAGGGACAAAATGTGCGGATTGCCCGTTCTCATTCAAGTTCCATAAGTGCTCTCAAAAACATTTTGGAAGAGCATACAGTAAGCTGTTAATTGCAGGAGTAAGAAAATGTCAGAAGAAATGTTAGTGAGGCACTGTTCGCCCACACTTGCCGGCTTGAAAACAGGAAATATGTTTACCTGTGCCTTTGAAAATGCCGATAATATGAGAGAAGATTTGAGACGGCTCAACTGTACTTTTCGTAAGAAAGGGCTTCGGGTTCTTCCTCTGCGTTATAGGAATAACCGAGCGTTAATATATGTATATCGCCCTGTCAAACTATCAGAAGATTTAAGGCACAAAACTGCTTGTCGATTACTTGAAGAACGGGGGTATCAACATACCGCACCTGACCGTTGCATTGTAAGGTTAATTCAAAGACTGAGTGAAAGCGAGGAATTTCCCCACGAAATCGGGCTTTTTCTCGGATATCCTCCGGAGGATGTATGCGGGTTTATCGAAAACAAAGCCGACACTTGCAAGTGTGTCGGTTGTTGGAAGGTTTACGGGGATGAAGATTCAGCGAAGAAGCTTTTCGCAAAGTACAAAAAATGTACGGATGTTTATTGCACGCTGTTTGCAAATGGAAGGTCTATTGAACGGCTTACTGTTGCCGTTTGATATATAAATTTTAAGAAAGGTTGGTACACAACATGAGTAAAATAGCAGTAGTATATTGGAGCGGAACCGGAAACACCGAAGCGATGGCAACAGCCGTCCTTGAAGGCATAAAAGAAAAAGGAGCCGAGGGTGTAATGCTGACAGCAACAGAATTTGATGAATCAATGATAGATTCGTTTGACGCAATCGCTTTCGGATGCCCATCCATGGGCTCTGAGCAACTTGAAGACAGCGAATTTGAACCGATGTTTATATCTTGTGAAGCAAAGCTGAAGGGCAAAAAAATCGCGCTGTTCGGCTCTTACGGTTGGGGCGACGGTGAATGGATGCGTAACTGGGAGGAAACCTGCATTTCAGACGGCGCAGTCCTTGCCTGCGACAGCGTTATTTGCAACGATGCTCCGGATGATGAAGCAACTGCCTCCTGTAAAGCCCTCGGAGCAGCACTTGTGTAAACAAAAAGATAGCATCTTGTTAAGATTCTTTATCACAGCGGTTGCTCATTACCTTATGGTATTGGGCAACTATTTGCTTTGAGGAAAAATTTATGATTTGTAAATCAATCGTCCAATCGGGACATAATGTTCCGCACGGGACGGAAATTTATGACATGAATGCTATAATTATATAGAGATCATTAAAATAACAGGAGGAGATTAGTTTTGAAAAAACACTCAAGTCTAACAAAACTGATGGACTATGCCGGAAATTTTCGGTATTTGACTTTTATCTCATTGGTACTCAGTGCTTTGAGCGCACTGGTTGCCTTACTGCCGTTTGTGTATATTTGGAAGGTTATCAAGGAGGTTCTCGATGTTGCACCAAATTACACAGCGGCAGAAACTACTGCGCACAATGGCTGGATGGCAGTGCTGTTTTCGGTTGTTGCTATGCTTATTTATGTTTCGGCGTTGCTTTGTTCTCATTTGGCGGCATTTCGAGTACAGAGAAATATTCGGTCACAAGCTATGCATCACATAGTGAAACTGCCTACCGGATTTATAGACGGAATGGGAAGCGGTAAAGTGCGTAAAATCATTTATGAATCTTCTGCAGCAACCGAAACCTATCTTGCACATCAGCTTCCCGATAAGGCAAATGCGCTGGCCACGCCTGTCGGACTTTTAATATTATTGCTTATGTTTGATTGGCGGCTGGGACTATTAAGCCTTGTACCCGTTGTGTTTGCTTTTTTGATTATGAGTGCCATGACCGGAAAGCGTATGAAGAAAAAAATGGAGGAATACAATAACGCTCTGGGTCAGATGTCTAATGAAGCGGTTGAGTATGTTCGCGGAATTGCAGTTGTTAAAACCTTCGGTCAATCTGTGTTCTCTTTCAAAAAATTCAAGGAATCCATTGACAATTATGAAAAATGGGTAATCGCTTACACAAAAGAATTGCGGTTGCCGATGGTGTTCTACACAACCCTTGTCAATGCGATTTTTGCCGTTTTGATTGCGGCTGCTATGGTGATAACATCAAATGGCGTCACGAACGAGTTTTTGCTGAATCTGCTCTATTACATAATCATTACTCCGATTATTACGCTGACACTTACAAGAATTATGTATGCCAGCGAAAACGAAATGATTGTTGATGATGCCATGAAGCGTATCGACAGTATTATGGATATGAGGCCCCTGCCTGAGCCTGTAAATCCTCAGCTTCCGAAGGACAATTCCATTGAACTCTCTGATGTATTCTTCAAATATCATGATGCAAAGAAGAACGCACTTGATGGCATATCTATTTCAGTAAAACCCGGAGAGCACATAGCCTTGGTCGGTCCCTCGGGCGGCGGTAAGACAACTCTTGCAAGCATTGCGGCGCGTTTTTGGGATGCAGACAGCGGAATCGTGAAAATAGGCGGCGTTGATGTTAAAGACATTTCCAAAGAAGAACTGATGAACACGGTTTCATTTGTTTTTCAGGATTCAAAACTCTTCAAAACCTCAATTCTCGAAAATGTTCGTATGGCTAAACCTAATGCGACCCGTGAAGAGGCTTTAAAGGCGTTGCACGACGCACAGTGCGATGATATTTTGGAAAAGCTGCCGAATGGTATTGATACAGTTGTCGGTACAAAGGGCGTATATCTTTCGGGCGGCGAACAGCAACGCATATCCATTGCCCGTGTAATGCTTAAAAACACACCAATTTTAATTTTGGATGAAGCGACAGCCTACGCCGACCCTGACAACGAGGCTAAGGTGCAGGCGGCATTCAATGTTCTGTCTAGGTGCAAGACGGTGCTTATGATTGCACACAGACTGTCAACGGTTACGGGAGCCCATAGAATTTATGTTATCAAAGACGGAAAAGTTGATGATGTGGGTTCACATTCCGAGTTAATTGACAGAAAAGGACTTTATGCCGATATGTGGAATCAGTACCAAAGCGCCGCACAATGGAAGGTAGGTGCTATAAATGATTAAATATTTAAAACGCACTTTGGCACTCTCTGACAGAGGTGCGAAGGACATGATTAAGGCATTTTTTGCTTGTACATTGGCAAATTTTGCACTGATGGTTCCCGTAATACTGCTATATAACTTTATAAAAGATATGTTGGACGGTGTTATCCCTGACGGAAAGCATGTGTATTATATTGTGGGAATCATCATAGCGTTGGCTTTAATTGCAATAACCACCTATATTCAGTATAATGCCACCTTTTTGGCGACTTACAAAGAAAGCGGTGTGCGCCGTCTCTCGCTTGCGGAAAAGCTCCGCAGACTTCCCCTTTCGTTTTTCGGCAAAAAGGATCTTTCTGATCTGACTACTGTCATTATGTCGGACTGTGCATTTGTGGAAAGCGGCAGCTCGCATTGGATACCCGAGCTTGTGGGTTCGATTATTTCGACCATTGTCATTTCAGTAGGTATTTGCATCTTTAACTGGCGTATGGCGCTGGCGGCTCTTTGGGTGTTGCCGGTATCGTTTATCATAATGCTCGCGTCGGCTGGTATTATGCGTAAAAAACAGGAAAAAACATTCAAAGCCTCTATTGAATGCTCTGACGGAATACAGGAGTGCCTCGAATCCGTAAAGGAACTGAGGGCAAACAATGCTGAAGAAGAGTATGTAAAAGGACTTGACGAAAAAATCAAAGCGGTTGAAAAGCATACAAGGATTGGCGAATATACAAACGCGGTATTTAATGTATCTGCTAAAATGGTGCTGAAAATCGGCATTGCAACCACCGTGTTAGTAGGAGGAAAACTATTAAGGGTTGGCGAAATCGACTTACTTACATTTTTCGCATTTATGATTCTCGTGTCACGTGTTTATGACCCGTTGATGGCGGCACTGGATAATTTAAGTGCTGTTATTCTGCTTAAAAATATTCAGTGTAAGCGCTTAAACGAAGTGTTAAGTCACCCCGAGCAGAACGGTACACCGAAGCTCTCAAATGACGGCTGCGACATTGTTTTTGACCATGTCGGTTTCTCTTATAATAACGGCGAAAAGGTATTAGAGGATGTTTCCTTTGTTGCAAAACAGGGAGAAGTTACGGCACTTGTAGGACCTTCAGGTGGCGGCAAAACAACCGTATCACGACTTTCAGCTCGTTTTTGGGACATCAAGAAGGGCAAAATTACGGTTGGTGGAATGGATGTATCGGGGATAGACCCCGAAACACTTATGTCCCTATATTCTATCGTATTTCAGGATGTCACTTTGTTTAACAATACGGTTATGGAAAATATCCGTCTCGGCAGAAAAGACGCGACGGATGAAGAAGTGCTTGCGGCAGCAAAACTCGCAAATGTAGATGAATTTGCCGAAAAGCTTCCGGAAAAATGGAATACCAATATAGGTGAAAACGGCTGCGAGCTTTCGGGCGGAGAGCGTCAGCGTATCTCTATTGCCCGTGCTTTCTTAAAGGATGCACCTATCATTTTGCTTGATGAAGCAACGGCATCCCTTGATGTAGAAAACGAAACGCAGATTCAGTCGGCACTTTCAAAACTTATTAAAGATAAGACCGTTTTGATTATTGCACACCGTATGCGTACAGTCGCCGGTGCAGATAAAATAGTCGTTTTGTCAGACGGTAAGGTTGCCGAAACAGGTAAGCCGGATGAACTGTATAAACAGGGCGGCATCTATACCCGAATGGTTGATTTGCAAAACAGCGCTCAGAGCTGGACTATAGGACGTAAGACGAATTGAATCATGTAATCAAGCAGAGGTGCCGTCAAGACACCTCTGTTTTTCAAAATTTAAACTGCTTTGTCTTTTTGGAGCATTATTCTGTCTATTTGGAGCGGAAATAAAAGAAAAATGATTGTATAATTATATATTAAAATTGTTTTTGAGGAAATCATGTATAATTATGAATAACGGAAATAAGGCTTTTTGGAATAAATGGGCATCAAGATATGACAGGACAATGTCCGGGAGCCGAAATACATATGATTTTATAATAAGAGAAATAAAGAAAACCTTAAACCGAGATATGACTGTGTTAGAGCTTGCCTGCGGCACAGGACTTGTTTCTGAAAGGATTGCCGGCAGTGTAAAAATGCTTGAAGCAACCGATTTTTCAGAAGATATGATTCGAAAGGCAAAAGAGAAAGCTCACTCATGCCGTTTGCATTTCTCTGTTCAGGACGCCACTAATCTTCCCTACGCTCCTGAAACATTTGATGCGGTTATAATTAGCAATGCTCTTCATGTTATGCCGTCACCGGACAAAGCACTTTCCGAGATTGCGCGTGTATTAAAATCGAATGGTATACTGATAGCTCCGACCTTTACTATGGCAGACACTTTTCTCGGAAAAATGCAAATGCGCATTATGGAGTTGTCAGGCTTTAAGGTATTTCATAAATGGTCCTCAGACGCATATTTGAAATATCTGAATGCAAGCGGTTTTAAAGTAATAAAAAGCTGCACCGTTGGCGGCACTGCAAAGCTGACCTATGCAGAGGCAAATAAAATCAATAAATTAAAGAGGTGGATTCAGAATGGTAAAAATGATTTTAAAGATTGACGGAATGGCTTGCGGAATGTGCGAGTCACATATAAATGACACGATACGAAGAAACTTCAAAGTGAAAAAAGTTACTTCTTCTCACAGTAAAGGTGAAACAGAAATTATTGCAGAAAGGCCGCTTGACGAAGAGACGCTCAAAAAAGCAATCGGCAATACAGGCTATACGGTACTGTCAGTGTATACCGAATCATATGAGAAAAAAAGATTCTTTCGGCGCTGAATCCGTAAAGTTTAAACTTGAAATTTTAAGATATTCGGTATATAAACAAGTTATAATACAGCTATTTGCTGTTATATAAAAATTCAGGAGGACAAAGTTATGAACGAGAAAGTTTCAGCTCTGCTGAACGAACAGGTTAATAAGGAGTTTTATTCTGCATATCTGTACTTGGATATGGCAAACTTCTATACTCAAAAGGGATTAGACGGATTTGCTAACTGGTATGAGATACAAGCAAAGGAAGAACAGGATCATGCTATGCTTATGTATCAGTACTTGCAGAACAACGGCGAAAAGGTTACATTGGAAGCGATTGCAAAGCCAGATAAAAATTTTGAGACACTGATGGATCCGTTGACAGCCGGTTTGGAGCATGAAAGATATGTTACTTCATTGATCAACAATATCTATGCCGCTGCCATAGAAGTAAATGACTACCGCACAACGCAGTTCCTTGACTGGTTTATTAAAGAACAGGGTGAGGAAGAGAAAAACTCTATGGATTTGATTACCAAAATGGAGCTTTTCGGAGATGATGCGCGTAGCCTTTATATGCTTAACAGCGAGCTGGCTGCAAGAGTATATTCCGCACCCTCTCTGACACTTTAATCCTTTTTGAATAGCCGGGAAAGTGTCTGAACTGTAAAAAAGCTTTGTGTTGTCACCTGCAAGTGTCTTCACAGAGCTTTTTGAACTATTGGCAGATTATTTAATTAAATCTGTAATACTCGCTCAATTCGATTTGCTTATGCTGAACTTCAAGCTCACCGACTCGTCGGTGTAGCGCTTCGGCGGTACGGATATACGTATTTTGGCTGTGAAGCTCGATTTGCATTTCAACCGGCAATGAAAGAAAATATCTGCGTGTACTGCTGCTTTCGCGGATTAACTGTTGTAAATCTCCATATTTCAAAGTATCACCTCACGGTTAGCATTTGAGACATAGTTTCAAAATATATTTGGTAAAGTAAGGTAATACAAAAAGTATAAATTATGTAACATTGTCTTAATGGAGCCTTTTTCCGTCTGTTTGGAGAGGAAAAGGCTCCTGCTTTTTTATAAAATATAATTAATTCGCGAGCCTCAAAGGCTCATTATTTAAGAAACTATGTTAGCAGTTGCTAGCATAAACAGTGAAAGGTGAGAATATGCGGACAAAGAGTATGAAACAGTTGCTTTGTGTAATTTCAGCATTGTTGATATTATGTTTAAGCTCGGTTAACGCATTGGCATACAGCTATAACGATTTACCTAACTGCTAATGAAAGCGGTAAACTTGTAAGCGGATCTGATGAACTTGCTTTCACCAATTCTCTTGAAGACGGAAAACTCGTCAAGGACGGAGATAGCCTTGCAGGTACTGTAGAAGTAACTGAGAATGCTACTAACCCCGGCAAATATACCGGAACAATTGATTTTACAATCAGCTATTTTTCCGGAAAATAAATAAGTATACAAATAAATAGTTACTTATCGATTCGGGAGGTGTCTTTTTGATACCTCCTGCTTTTCGCTTTCCCACCAAAATATTAAATCTATTTGGAGCATAACTCTGCCTTTTTGGAGCAGAAACAAGAAGAAATAAATTATACAATTATATGATGAGTCTTTATGTTTTACCGGTCGCTTCTTTAAGAAAAATATCGAAGACGGGAAAGGATACGAAAAATGAGTAACTCTATGGAATCCTTGTTATACGGTTTAATAGCTATCGGAGTAGTTGTTGCTTTTGTTGCTATCTGCTGTGTCATAAAGCACCTATGCAAACAATATTTGAAACGGAGTAAAAGACATGATGATAAATAAACGGCTGATCGGCACGGTCAGCGAGAGCAAAAAATATGTGGCGGGAAATGTGATTTTACAGTGGTGCTCCCTTGCAGCAAATATCGCTATGATGACAAGCATTACCTACCTTCTGCAAGATCTGTTCCGAAAAACTGCGAACACGAAAAGTATAGTAATAACCGCAGTTGTCACAGTCATTGCGGTAATTATTCGGTTTATCTGTACGACGGGAGCTTCACGAATGGGATATCTGGCCTCTAAGGCAGTCAAGAAAAATCTTCGTGAAAAGATATATCTCAAACTTCTAAAGCTTGGAACTTCCTACAATGAAAAGGTTAATACCTCGGAAGTTGTACAGGTTGCGGTAGAAGGTGTAGATCAGCTGGAAACCTATTTCGGCGCATATCTTCCGCAATTCTTCTATGCAATGCTGGCGCCGCTGACGCTGTTTGTTTATCTGTGCTTTGTGAATGTGCCGTCGGCAATCGTACTGCTTGTCTGTGTACCGCTGATTCCTGTGGCAATAGCGGCGGTGCAGACATGGGCGAAAAAGCTCCTCTCAAAATATTGGGGACAATATACGGCACTCGGCGATACCTTCCTTGAAAATCTGCAAGGTCTTACAACACTTAAAATCTATCAGGCAGATGATTTCAAACAACAGGAAATGAACGAGGAATCCGAGAAGTTCCGCAAAATTACCATGAAAGTACTGACAATGTAGCTTAATTCCATTACCATTATGGATTTAATTGCCTATGGTGGGGCAGCGCTCGGCGTGATTATGGCGGCGACGCAGTATGGGAGCGGTCATGTTTCTCTTGCAGGATGTTTGCTGATTATTCTGTTGGCGGCGGATTTTTTTATTCCTATGCGTCAGCTCGGCTCTTTCTTCCATATTGCGATGAACGGCATGGCGGCAAGCGATAAAATCTTCCGCTTGTTAGACCTGCCCGAAGCAGATGAGAAAAGTGAGAGTGTCCCTGAGGATTGCGCGATTTGTTGTAAAGATTTGCATTTTTCTTATGAGAAAAACCGTGAAATTCTGCACGGAGTAAATATGAATCTCCCTATGGGTAGTTTCACCTCAATTGTGGGAGAATCAGGTTGCGGTAAATCTACCGTTTCCGCAATTCTTATGGGAAGAAATAAGGGTTATACCGGCTCGGTTACAATAGGCGGCAAAGAACTGAACAAAATCAGCGAAACCTCGCTTATGCAAAATCTCACCTATGTAAGCCACCAAAGCTACCTTTTTAAAGGAACTGTCAGAGATAATCTGCTGATGGGATGTCCTAAGGCAACCGACACACAACTTTGGAGCGTACTTGACAGAGTAAATCTTTCTTCCTTTTTGAAAAGTGAAAAAGGCCTTGATACACTTCTTTCCGAAAAAGCCTCTAACCTTTCGGGCGGTCAATGTCAGCGGATTGCTCTTGCAAGGGCACTTCTTCACGACAGTCCCATATACATTTTTGACGAGGCCACCTCTAATATTGATGTGGAAAGCGAGAACGACATTATGCGTGAAATACACGCTCTTGCAAAAACAAAGACAGTTATCCTGATTTCACACCGTCTTGCGAATGTGGCATCCTCAGATAACATTTATGTGATGGAGAGCGGTACGGTAAAAGAAAGCGGAACGCATGGGGAATTACTACAACAAAGCGGAACATATGCTAAGCTTTGGAATGCACAGCAAAGCCTTGAAAATTACGCAGGAGGTGTAAAAAATGAATAAACGAAGAAACGGATTTACCGTTATGGCTCGGCTTATCGGTCTTGTGAAACCCCTTGCCGGATATATGGTGTTGGCTGCGACTATGGGACTTATCGGTCATTTATGTGCATCTTTTATTACCATCTTCGGCGGCTATGCGGCAGCAAAGGTGCTTGGAATAGACGTCTCTTTTTCTTTAGCGTTTTTGTTTGTTTCTGTTATGCTGTTTGCACTTATCAGAGGAATTCTGCGTTATGCGGAACAGGCTTGCAATCATTTTATTGCTTTTAAACTGTTGGCACTTATCCGTGAAAAGGTCTTTTTAGCACTTCGCAGACTCTGTCCCGCAAAGCTTGAGGGTAAGGACAAGGGAAACCTTATATCTGTAATTACATCGGATATTGAACTGCTTGAGGTGTTTTATGCACACACCATTTCGCCGATTTTAATTGCTTTGTTCTTTTCGGTTATTCTTTGCCTGTTCATCGGCAGTTTTAATATATGGCTCGGCATTATTGCACTTGCGGCATATATCACAGTAGGCATAATCATTCCGTTAATAACTTCAAAATTCAGCGGAGAGGACGGGATTAAATTCCGAACAAAGTCGGGTAATCTTTCAGGGTTTGTGCTGGATAGCCTTCGCGGTCTTTCCGAGATTATACAATACGGTCAAGGTAATAAGCGTATTGACGACATGAACGCACAAACCGATGCTCTCTCGACAGATGAAAAAAAGAATGAAACGCACAGCAGGACGAAATCAAGCGGTAACGAATACTGTTATTTTGATTTTTGACCTTATAATGCTTTTCACCTCTGCCATGCTTTACCAAAACGGCAAAATTGAGTTTATCGGTGTGCTGATTCCTACACTTGCACTTATGAGTTCTTTCGGTCCCACCGTAGCACTTGCAAACTTGGGCAGTACCCTTCAAAATACCTTTGCGGCAGGAAACCGTGTGCTTGATATCCTTGAAGAAACTCCCACTGTTGAGGAAATAAGCGGTAAAAATGAAGTGACCTTTACCGGAGCTTCTGCCGAAAATGTCACCTTTGCTTACGGTGAAGAAACCATATTAGATGATGTTTCGGTAAATATTCCGAAATCTTCCGTTGTGGGTATTGTCGGCAGAAGCGGAAGCGGAAAATCCACTTTGCTTAAACTCTTGATGCGCTTTTGGAAGGTGCAAAAAGGCTGTATTAAAATATCTGATACCGATATAGAAAACATCAATAAGAAAATCAAACATACTCCCGACCAGTGGAAAGTCTTTGAAGGCACCCATGAGGCGATCATCGACAAGGAAACTTTTGAAATCGTCCAGAAAATCCGGGCAGGCAAACGGCGTCCTACTAGGATGGGGGAAATGCCAATGTTCTCCGGATTGCTCTATTGTGCAGACTGTGGACGTAAGTTGTCCTTCCACCGCAAGGCAGATGACCTGCCGGAAAAACACAATTATCTCTGCGAGAATTATCGGAGCAACACTTCCAAATGCACTATGCACTATATCCGCAATGTAGTTGTGGAGCGGATCGTCCTTGAAAATCTGAAAGAGGTGATCCAGTATGTTTCCAACTATGAAGATGAATTTGTGCGGATGATAATGGATTCCGATATGCGGCAACGAAACCGTGAGTTGTCACAAAAGAAAAAGCGTCTGGCAGAGATACAGAAGCGGATTGGAGAACTGGATACCATTTTCCAGCGTATCTATGAGGATAATATCATTGGCAAACTTTCTGACGAGCGGTTTATGAAAATGTCGAAGGGCTACGAGGACGAACAGCATACCTTGCAGACTGAGGCGGATGAAATTCAGAGCGAGCTCCAACAGGAAGAAAAGAAAAGCGTGGATGTGAAACGCTTTCTTGCCATCGTAAAGAAATATACGGACCTGACCGAACTGACACCTGAAATACTCCGGGAGTTTATTGACAAGATTATCGTCCACGCTCCAGATAAGAGCAGCGGCAGACGGTTACAGGAAATTGAGATCATCTATAACCATATCGGAGAATTTGACCGTTCAAAGGTCACTCTTTGGAAAGGAAATGCGGTATAGCACCTACAATGCCATACCGCATAATCCAAAATCTAAAAAACATCCTTATGAAAGCCTTGAGAAATCAAGGGTTTTCGGCATCCCAAATCCGAGTTGACAACAAATTGACAACAATTTTTCGTATCAATTTGAAGAATTGTAACGCAGTATGAATAGTTGACAGGATAAAACACAATATAGCACTTGCTATGTAGAGAACACTTTTTTGAAAGAAATTTCAAGAGGTGTTCTCTTTTTTTCGTTGGGTTTGCTTTTGTCATGACAGCCAATATTATCTGAAAGGGACTGAATACCATGATTAGTGATGCCGGATTATATCCCGGCACTGTAAAAGTAGGACAGGACGGTGTGCTCCGTATGGAAATCGGCGGCAGCAAATCGTACATCTTAACCTGTATGAATTCTGCTGTCGAGGTTCCGGAGCCGACGCAAGCTCCTGCCACAACAGAGAATGACCCGGAAGAATCCAATTCCGAAACTGACTCAGCAGAAGATGGCAGCGCAACTGTTGCCGGCATTCCGGTACTCCATATCGTACTCTTCGCAGGCGGTATGGTAGTGGCAATCGGTGCCTTAATTGCTATGCACGTAGTAAAAAGACGCCGCGAGTCCGAACCTGCGTATGACGATGATGACGAATAACGCTCCAGACTGAGTTTGGGGCGTAATCGCACCTAATAAGCACCATTTTGTTGTGAATAATCTGTAAATGTTACGAAAAGGCTTGACAAATCGCACCTAATCGGCTATACTATAGTCGTGGCAGGGCTGGGCTTTATGTCCCGCCGGAATTTAATACAAAAAAAGACCGCGCGGAGCGGTCTTTTTAATTTATTCACTTTTACGGCGTCGGATAAATACTACGGTCAGAATTCCTGCGCATACAAGCAGTGCGATGCCTGAGATAACAAAGAAATTCAGCCCGTCGCCGGTGTTTGACGGAAGATTCCCGCCGTTGTCAGTTGAACCGGGATTATCGCTGCCTGTGTTCTCGCCGTTGCTGCCGCCGGAAACAACATTGCTTTTAATAATCTCATACAACTTTTCGGCAAAGATATCGTGACTTTCTTTGTCGGGGTGAACGCCGTCGGTTCCGTTATATGTTGCGCCCCATTCATCTGAATTGACAAGAACTATACGACGGTCTTTGTTGTATGTTTCAACGATTTCGCAAATCTGCTGTTTCGCACTTTTGTTAAAGGGAATCATCACAAAAACAGTGGCATCTTTGTTTACGGAAAACAGCACATCAAGCAGGCGCGTGTAATCAGTCTTGAATCTTTCGGGCTCGTTTTGAGCAACTTTGCGGTCATTTGTGCCTAAATTCAGCACAAAATAATCAATTTTACGGCTTGAAATATCGTAATCCCTGTCAGCAGGGTCGCAGCCGAGTTCAGCCCATTTAAGATAGCGGTTTACCATACCGAGTTCGTCCACGCCGATACCCGCCGTAGCGGTGATTCCGCCGTAGGCAACGGTGTTGAATTCCCAGCCAAGTTTCATACCCGTTTTATAGGCGTATGAATCAATATAATTGTTGGACGAGGGATTTATATAGCCCTCGGTAATTGAATCGCCCACGAATTCTATAACGGTTTTCGGTTCCTGCTTTAAGGTTGAAGCGTTTTTATCGAGAATAAAGCCGTAAATTTCCGGCATGCATTTTTGCGCAGAGGCTATGATTCTTACCGTATGAGTGCCGGAAGAGAGATTTTCGGCAAGCTTTGTTACGCCGCCGATACGGAGAAGCACGGGTGCGCCGCCGTCAACGGAAACATACACGTTTTTGCCGGCAGTAGACACCAGATAAAGGCGGGTGCCTGTAAACTTTATTTCGGCATAGCCTTCCCAAGCGCCGCACATCGTATCGTTCTCATACAGCCAACGTCCCGAATAAACTATGTTTTCGTCATTGGCGGGAACAAGTCCGGAAACGTATTTTGTGCCGTCTTCGGTGACTTCACCCGCGGCGGGATTAAAAGAGCGGGTAAGCGCAAGGCATTTTCTTGTAATTGACCAGCCTTCGGCAAAACCGAATTCGTCGCTGTCAAAAGACGGGTTTTCAACGATGTTTTTGTAGGGGAACGGCGAGATTATGCAAAGCGAATCAAGTTCAATGTCACAGGTTGAGGGCTTTTTGTTGCCGTCAAGAGTATAAATGAAGAAGTACGCGCTTTTTACGTTGGCGGGAATCGTAACGGTGCCTGAAATCTGCGTCCATGAAGTTGAAAGTTTTATGTTTTCGGTTTGCGGCCACGATTTTGTGCCGTCCTGCGCAATGACCTCTACGCCGATACGGCAGGTTGCGTCAAGATTCTCTTTCAGGCGTGCCTGTGCCGATACGGTAAATGTTCCGCCGCCCAAAGCATTTACTTTGTCGGTGATAAACTGCATAGGTCCGGCGGCGCTTTCACTGCGCCTGGTAACGGTTAAAAAATTACCATCAGGGTTGGTGTTAATGCCTTTGTATCGGGTACTTTTTACCGTGGCTTTATTGCCCGGAGCAGGCGTAACGTATTCGGTTCTGTCGGGAATAAGGCTTGCGGCGCCTACGTTAAGCGCAGTAATTCCCGTTGTTGCCGCAAGGGAACAGTTAACGGAAACGGAAGAAATCTCACTTGCATTCTGTAAAAAAAGCACGGCAAAATTGCCCTCGCCGACGGTGTCGCCGATAACGGAAAGTGTTTCGCCGGGCGCGATTTCGGTTTCGCGGGAATAGATAACCGCCCAGTCCGATTTTCGCAATTCAACTTTAACCTGCATTACGGATTTATTATTGTTCTTTACAATAAATTCCGACTTGCCGTCCTTGATGTATTCGGAAGTGTTTTTCATAAAATACATAAAGTGTGACTTGCCCTCAACGGGCGCGGATATGGCATACTCACAGCCGTTTGCGGCACTTTCGGCTTTTATGCACGGGAAAGCGGTTGCTGTTCCTGCAAGAATAAGCACAGATAAAATTGCAGATAAAAAACGGTTCATTTCTTTTACCCCTTATATTTTGTGCTTTTATTGTATATGTTCAAAGAGGCAAAGTCAAGACACTATTTTATTTATTTCCGATACTATTTTAACATTTTTGAAAAATGTAATTAAAAAAGCGGACGCCGGTCTGATATGCACCCCAAAAGTTAGACACTTTTGGAGGTGTATATTTTTATGGGTAAAAGAAAAAACAAAGTTTATAGTGCAGAATTTAAAATCGGTGTTATAATGGATATGCGAGAACACCGATTGGGGTATCGAGAAACAGCACGAAAGTACGATTTAGTAAGGCAATCTGAAACAGCAGCAGCTTCAATGTTACATCGGTGGGAACGCATATACCTAGAAGAAGGAGCCGAAGGTCTAATGAAAGAAAGACGAGGCAGAGCTTGTTCCGCTAGCGGAACAAGAAAAGGCAGACCACCTAAGTTAGATAAAAAGGTTGAGGAAGATTTAATTGCCGAAAACCAACGACTTCGTATGGAGATAGAATACTTAAAAAAACTGAGTGCCTTAGTTCTTGCGGAAGAGCGAGAGAACGGCAAAAAGCAAAAATAATCTCTGAACTAAGGCAAAAGTATCCGCTGAAAGATTTGCTTAAGCTATCAGGTCTTGCTCGCAGCACATACTATTACTATTTAAAACAACCGAATAAAGATAAATACGAATGCGAAAAGCAAGAAATACAAGAAATCTAAAATACAAATAAAGGTAGATACGGATAAAAGAAAACAATATTATATGAAGTGAGAACTATGGATATTAAAGAGGTAAAAGAAGGTAAAAAACAATATCTTAATTTGCTGTTATTGGCAGATGAACAGGAAAATATGATAGACCGATATCTTGCAAATGGAACGATGTATGTTTTAGAGGATGATGGAGTCAAAGCAGAATGTGTTGTGTTAGATGTCGGTGGCGGAGTGCTTGAAATAAAAAACATTGCCACAGATCCACAGTTTCACGGTAAGGGCTACGGTAAAGCATTGATTGAGTTTATTGTCAAAAAATATAAGAGTGATTATTCGATATTGCAGGTCGGAACGGGTGACAGCCCATCAACAATCCCATTTTATGAAAAGTGCGGTTTTATCCGTTCTCATATTATAAAGAACTTCTTTGCTGATAATTATGACCACCCGATTTATGATAGTGGTGTGAAGCTGATAGATATGATTTACTTGCGAAAAAATATATAAAAACAAGAACATATCCAATGTTCATATGCGTTGCTTGTAGCAACGGTTTGTTTTGAATACAATAATGGTAACGACTGAAAGAAAGGTGGTTATCCATAATGCTGAATGAAAATATTAAATCATTAAGAAAGTCAAAAGGACTTTCGCAGGAAGAACTTGCTGTAAAACTAAATGTAGTGCGGCAAACCATTTCTAAATGGGAAAAAGGCTTGTCTGTGCCTGATTCCGATATGTTAATTTCCCTGTCGGAAGTATTGGAAACTCCCGTAAGCACTTTGCTCGGAGGAACGATTGATGAGCCAAAGCCGGATGATTTAAAAGTGATTTCCGAAAAGTTGGAGGTTATAAATCTACAGCTCGCCAAAAGGAAAACAACGAGACGAAAGATATTTCATTGGGGTTTTATCTCATTATGTGTGTTGATCGTAATTGTTTTTGCGGTTATATTCGTGCTGAACAGTCCATACTTGGGATGGGATTACAGTAAACCTGAAACCGAAGTTATGGGAGTAGGCTTTCACGCATTGGAGTGGCTGTTCGTAAGAGTA
>CAJKLB010000038.1 GCA_905200615.1 uncultured Selenomonadales bacterium
AATGATATTCTTTTTTCTTTCCCCAATCTGTAACACATCATTGACAAACCTACATCTTAAAACTTACATTCATAGGAGTACGGGAGAGGTCAATATTCATATTTTCATAGCTGTCATTTTTACGCTCAATGTGTCGCTCAAACTTGCCAACCGTCGCTCTTGTACGGGTTTCGATACGGGCGACACTGAAGTTTTGTTTCGCCATTTTCTCACTCCTTTCCGCAGATGTATTTTCGGGAAGCCGCAGTTACACAACTTTTTCAAAGTGTGTAACCCATTATGACACTTTCAGCACTTCGGCTGTAAAGGTGTCGTGGGCTCTCCGAGGGGGTTATGGGGCGTTGCCCCGTTGTCTGCGGACAACTCCCCGGTAAGAGAATTAAGTGTGGGCACTCAAATTCAATGCTTGTTAAGACTTGCAAACACAAAATGGTGCAATCGTCACTGGACGGTTACCTTTTCTTATGAATGGTTATTATTTTTAGATGCAACTAAAAGTTGCAAAATGCTCTGCTATCTATATAAAGCGGTTCTTGATCGATTATAGAACACGCTGTATAATGTAAGCAAAATAAGCGCTTATCAAATTTTAAATTTCGAGGTGTGATTATGGAAATTTGTATGAAAGAAATACTGAAAAAATTACGACATCAAAAAAATATCACACAAGAGCAACTGGCAAATCACTTGGGGATCTCCTATCAATCTGTTGGAAAGTGGGAGCGTGGCGAGGGATTGCCGGACATTTCCTTGATACCTGAGATCGCGCTGTATTTCGGAATAACGTCCGATGAGTTGCTTGGGATTGATAGGGGACGAATCGACCAAAAGATCGCGGACTATGAAAACCGCAGTTCCGAGCTGTGCCGGAACGAAATGAAAACCGAAAATCTGGCGCTTTGGCAGGAAGCATATCACACATTTCCGGAAGATCACAGGGTACAAAAAGGGTACATTGATGCGTTGTATCGTGTATGTTCTATGAAACACATTATTGTCATAGACGGCAAAATGCAACCTTGGGAGCTCGATCCTGAATTAAAGAAAGACTGCGAGGAAATTCTGTCTGTCGGAGAACATCTCCTCCTGACCTGTACTGACCGTAAGATCACCGACACTGTCGTTGATATTCTATGTCATACAGCTCATCACATAGGAAACCTGCCACTTGCCAAAGAGTATGCCGAAAGGTTAGGCTCTTACACGTGTACAAGGGAATCCCAACTTCAATGGCTTTTGGACAGGGATGCCTCAATCCGTCAGGCACAGGAAAATATGATGGCATATCTACGTCTTATGACATTTTCCATGCAGGCTATAATAATTCAAAAAAATATTGATTCCCATGAACGAATAGCTTGTGATCAACTGATCATTGATATCTGGAATTTAATTTTGGGTGAGAACGATCGCAGTTTCTATCAGCAGGTGTTGGGAGAGAGATATTTTTCTTTGGCAGTACAAACGGCCGTTTGTAAGAACACAAATGAATGTCTGTCTGCATTAGAGCAAATGGCAGACAGAGCCATTAGATGTGATTTGCTGCAGCATGATAATTTTACTGTACCGTGGCTTGATGGGCTAACATACTCAAAATCATCACTACCCGATGGGTATTACCTCGGTCAGTGCCGCAGATCAATAAAATGGCTGACTGAAAACGAGATTTTTGATTTTATACGAAATGAACCCCGGTTCATACATGTCATGGAACGTCTTCGGGAAATAGCAGAAGAAGTTTAGTAATCAGGACTATATGGAAAAACACATTATTATATTCAACAGCTTTTGGGTGGCATCGGTTTAGCAAGCACTGAATTTGAGTGTCCATACTAAATTCTCTTGTTGGTGCCATGTCTTGCCTGCCGTTTCGGTCGGTGCTTCTGAGCCAATGGCTCAGAAGTGTCCACCGGACACCCGCATCCTTTGAAAAGATGTTCTCTGCACTATCCACCAAACTTTATCCGTGACGCTGAATTTCATCAAAACTATTGGAAAAATCTTAGTTTTCGGTTATACAGTTATCAGTGGATTTTTTAATTGACTGCTCCGTATCTGCGTCAACAGATACATAAGGAACGGTCATTTCTTTTTTATCATTCATTTGCATTCTCTCCTTTCAGTCCGTGCATTGTAAAGGCGATAAGGTCAATGGTGTCGAGCAGTTCCGTTTGGACATTCTCACCTGCCGCAATACGCTGTAATTCCTCAAGGATAAATGCCATCTGCGTTTTCAGCGCCTTATAAACTCTCGGGTTCGGCTGAACCACTACCTCACGCCCCATACACTTGCGGTAACAGTACTCCTGTTTCGGTAGTCCCGAAAGAGCAATGGCTCTGTTGAGTTCTTCCTGTTCTTCGGGTGATACTCGAAAGCCTACAGTAATACTGCGGAAACGATTGTGGCGGTCTACATTTTTTGCTGACATATCATCACACTCCTTTATTCATAAAATCAAGTTTAACTGCCATTTCCTTTTGTTTTGACGGGAACAGATGAGCATAGCGGTAAGTGATTTCTATGCTTTCATGCCCCACTCGGTCAGCAATGGCAACGGCGGAAAATCCCATATCAATTAGAAGTGATATATGGCTGTGTCTCAAGTCGTGGATACGGATACGCTTTACCCCGGCTTCTTTTGCACCCCTGTCCATCTCGTGGTGCAGATAGCTTTTTGTAACGGTAAAAACACGGTCTTTCTTTTTCAGCACGTACTGCATACTGAAAAATTCCTGCATTTCGGTACAGAGAAAATCAGGCATTTGCACAGTACGGTTGCTTTTCTTTGTTTTCGGTGAGGTGATTACATCCTGACCTTTAAAACGCTGATAAGTCTTGCTGATTTTTACCGTTCCTTTTTCAAAGTCAAAATCGGCAGGGGTAAGAGCAAGCAATTCACCCTCACGGATACCTGTCCAATAAAGCATTTGAAATGCGTAGTAGGAAAGCGGTTTATCCATCATCACCTCGGAAAACTTTTGATATTCTTCTTTCGTCCAAAACAGCATTTCCTTTCGTTCCTCACTGCCCATATTTCCTGCTTTTGAGGCGGGATTGCTGCGTAAATCATAAAATCTGACTGCATAGTTAAAGATGGCTGAAAGCTGATTGTGCAAAGTCTTAAGATAAGATGATGAGTAGGGCTTGTTTTCCTCGTTGCGGTAAGCCAGCATTTCATTCTGCCACGCTCTCACATCTTTGGTGGTAATCTCGTTGATTTTGCGGTCTTTAAAGTACGGCAAAATTTTCTGCTGAATAATGTTCTCTTTGGTCTGCCAAGTGCTTTCCTTTAATCGTGGCTGCTGTTCTCTGCAATAAATTTCAACAAAGGCAGAAAAGGGCATATCCAAATCTCCTGAACTTTGCTGCTGAAATTTCTGTTCCGAATCCTGTGCTTCTCGTTTTGTGGCAAAGCCACGCTTGCACTTTGGTTTGCGTTCACCTTTCCAGTCGGTATACTGCGTCATCACATACCAAGTGCCGTTGTCTTTATTCTTGTAAACGGGCATTAATCATCTCTCCTTTCTACTCCGTAAATTCTTTCACTAAAATACTGTCGGCTGACACGCCCTGAAACCGTAATAAATCCCTTTGCACTCAGTTCATCGTTGAGCTGTCGGATAATCTTGTAGGCGTAAGCCTTTGATACATCAAGTTCCTCTGCAACTTCATCTGCTCGCATAAAAGTTTTATCTGTCATAAAATCACCCCCTTTAAAAATAGTCATCCTTATTTCGTGTCGGAATACTTTCTGACCGCCTTCCGATTTGCCCGGGCGGGTACGCCATTACCGTGGCGTACGACGGTTATTCGATTCACCACGTACTTAACGCTATTAGTTTAAGTGTGTATCATTATTATACTAAGCAAATTCCGTAAAGTCAAGTGGTTTTCGAGAAAATATTAAATTTATTTGCTTGAGTTATATTGACATACACTAAACGTATATGTATAATATATATTATCAACAGATTATTAGGGGGAAGTACAATGGCAATCGGTGAAAGAATCCGTTTCTTTAGAAATTTGAGAGGTATGACTCAAAAATGGCTTGGTCAGGCTGTGGGCTTTCCGCAAAAAACTGCCGACATTCGTATGGCACAGTATGAGTCGGGATCAAGAACACCGAAAGAAGATTTAGTAAAGGCTCTTGCAGGCGTACTTGAAGTTTCGCCTTTGGCACTCAGAATTCCCGATATTGACAGTGAGCTTGGCTTTATACATACTCTTTTTGCCGTTGAGGATTTGCACGGCGTTAGAGTGGAAAAGAACGAAAACGAAGTACATATCGTCTTTGACGGTAATAAGCCGAATGTTGACCGTTCTGTTTTCCAAATGCTCACCGCTTGGGCAGAACAGGCTGAAAAATACAGAAGCGGCGAGATTTCCAAAGAGCAATACGATGAGTGGCGCTATACTTATCCCGAAAAAGATACCACACAGCATTGGGAGAAAGTTCCTTCACAGGAACTCAGCGATGCCCTTGTAGAAGCCTTTAAGGATAAACTTAAATAACCCCGAAAATGACAAAAACCCCGTACTGACTTTATTCCGTCAGTACGGGGTTTCATGTTAATATGGTGTTTTTTGTGAGCCACAAGATTTTACTCTTTACCCACAAACCACTTGATACATCCGATAAAGGGGTTCAAGTGTAATCTTATCAAAATCTTATCAACAAGGGTTTTGAAATCCTGCAAACCCGCATGAATACTGGGTTTTCGGTTTCAGATTCATCATTCCCACTCAATTGTCCCCACAGGTTTTGGCGTAAGGTCATATAATACACGGTTTACTCCTTTTACTTCCCGTGTTATTCTGTCCGTAATATGATGCATGAGCGACCAGTTTAATTCCTCTACCGTAGCCGTCATTGCGTCGATTGTGTTTACCGCACGTATAATACACGGCCACTCAAACGCGCGCGCGTTATCACGAACGCCTACCGATTTCATATCCGGAATGATCGTGAAATACTGCCATACCTTCCCCTGAAGGCCTGCCTTTGCAAATTCTTCGCGTAAAATAGCATCAGCTTCTCTTAAGGCCTCCAATCTGTCACGGGTTATGGCGCCAAGACAGCGAACGCCCAGTCCGGGGCCGGGGAACGGCTGACGATATACCATACTTTCAGGAAGACCCAACGCGACGCCGCACGCTCGGACTTCGTCTTTAAACAGCATTTTTAACGGCTCGACTAATTCAAATCTCATATCTTCCGGAAGACCGCCGACATTATGATGTGATTTCACGATTTTAGCGGTTTTTGTGCCGGATTCCACAATGTCGGGATAGATGGTTCCCTGTCCAAGGAAGTGAATACCATCCAATTTCCGTGCCTCTTCCTCAAAAACCCGAATAAATTCCGCGCCGATGATTTTTCTTTTTTGTTCCGGATCGGCTACGCCGGCAAGTTTATCAAGGAATCTGTCAACCGCGTCCACATATACTAAGTTGGCGCCGAGCTCTTCCCTGAATACTTGTATTACCTGCTCAGGCTCACCCTTACGAAGCAGGCCGTGGTTTACATGTACACAGGTAAGCTGATTTCCGATGGCTTTTATCAAAAGAGCGGCAACAACAGACGAATCTACACCGCCCGAAAGCGCAAGAAGCACTTTTTTATTTCCGACTTGTTCGCGTATCAGCTCAATTTGATCCGCGATAAAGTTATCCATATTCCAATTGGCTTTTGCTCCGCATTTCCCGAATATAAAATCTTTCAAAATTGATTTTCTGTTTTCTTCCTCTTCGGGCCATGCCGATATATCTTGTTTTACCCTATCGGTATAATCCACGGCAAGGATTGGCAGCCCACAGGAACAGATGGCGTCAGAAGCCTGGATATTGATTCCGTCAACTATTCTGTTTTTTCCGCCGTTAAGTATCAATCCTTTAACATTGGGTAATTTTTCAAGCTGTTCTTTTGTTAAATCATGCGGATGTATCTCCGAATATACGCCTAAAGCACGAATATCTCGGGCAATCAGCGTGTTTTTTTCGCTGCCCAAATCAATTACGGCAATCATATCTTGGTTCATAAATCCATCTTCCTTTCCGTCTCTTTTCATCGTTCATTATCATATTACGATTTCTTTTTCATGTCAATCAATTATCAAAGAAGAAGGATTGTTTCATCAATCAGAAGGAATAAGATTTCTTATTTTTATATATCTTATATGCCGATAAGCGTTATTTCCGTAGGATAGATCGGAGAACTGTTAAAGCGCAGATAAAACTTGTAATCTTTAGAAATTTCATAGATCATTTTTGGGATTTTCCACAGATCCTCGTTATTATGATATACCGAAATCAGTAATTTAGGATGATCGTTCAGAATATGTTTTTCCGCGCCTTTGATCGCCTTCTGTTCAAAACCTTCTATGTCTATTTTTATCATTGTAACAGGCTCTGCAATGTCTTCATCAAGCGTCGTTACCACTACCTCCCCGCGGTTATCCTTCTCCAAGGTGTTTGCCGAGGAACTTTCCGCGTTTTTTGTAATAGACATTTTATCCGCTTTATCTGCTATTCCTTTTAACCTGCATTCTATATTCTTATATTGTTTTAGGTTCTGCTGCAAGAGTTGAAAGGTTTCCGGGGTTATTTCATAACAATATATTTTTTTATACTCCTCTCCATAATTTTTGATATAGGAAAGGACGGTATCGCCAACATACGCGCCGATATCCACAATCACTTCTTCTTTGCCGCATTTTACAAGATCAAGATCAAAATAATCATCAAACATATATTCTCTGGATCTGGTTGTTGACGAGAAATCATATCTGTACCAATTGTTCAGAATGGCATATAACGTTCTTTTTGATCTATAGTCACATAATTTGCCGTACAGCCAGGCAAAATCATCAATATGGTTAAAAAGCGCTATTTGTTTTAATTCTATTTCCTCATAATTTCCTTTCTCCAGGTCAAGGTGACCCCAGAAATCAAATTTATTGAAGAAATCCATACAGCTTTTCTTTGTTTCGTATGGAATCTTATCAAAACTGCTTCTTATTCTGTAGTATAACTCTTTCTCGTTCAATTCTTTGATTTCTTTTACCAATTCCGAAAAGTTTCTGTCAATAATATTCATCCAATCACTCCTTTGATACAATATATTGTGCATTGGTTTATTCTATTCATTTCATCGCCAAAACAAAAAAACTAACAGATAAAAATCCGTTAGTTTCCAGAGTTTAATCGTCAAATATTTCCCTTTGTGACTGCTGTCTTTCTCACGAAAGCAAGCACGTTTCCTATAGATTCGGGGGCGTGCTTCGCGAAGCCGACACGCTGCATGCCGGCACATAATGAAGCAAATTCTCCGGCTTACAGAAGTTTTTTTCTCAGCTCTTCCGGCGCTTCCATATGCAGATATGTCGGGGCGATATCCAATACCGTTCTGCAGCCGCACTGCCCCTCTTTATACAAGCGAAAAGCCGCGCGGGCATAAGCCACCAGTACGCCGGCGGTAAATTCCGGGTTGGAATCCAGCTGCAGACGGTATTCAATCAAGTGTTTATTTTTTTTGGTAATCCCCGTTGTCCCAGTTCGCAGCACAACACCTCCGTGCGGAATTCCGGAATGATGGGCGTCCAGTTCTTCCTGGCTGATAAAGTGCACGGTAGTATCATAGTCGGCAAAATAATTGGGCATGGTTTTGATCGCGGTTTCAATTGCCTGAAGATCCGCGCCTTTTTCTGCAACAACAAAGCATTCACGGGTATGCTTTTCCCGTGTGGAAAGCAGGGGCTGTTCACCGCTGCGCACCCTGCGCAGCGCGTCTTCTACAGGAACGGTATATTGGCGCGCGTCTAAAACGCCCGGGATCCTTCGAATGGCATCGGAATGTCCTTGGCTGACACCCTTGCCCCAAAATGTGTAATCGCTTCCGTTAGGTAAAATGGCTTGCGCGTATAAGCGATTTAAAGAAAACATACCGGGATCCCAGCCTACGGAAATAATGCTGAGCTTTTTATTTTCCCGGCTGACGCGGTCTACAGCGTCAAAATGTTCAGGGATTTTCGCATGGGTATCAAAGCTGTCTATCACATTAAAATATTGCGCGAGTTCTACCGTTTGCCGGGGCAGATCATTGGCGCTGCCGCCGCAGAGAATCATAACATCAATCTCATTTTGCATTTGACCGGCTTTTGTAAGAGAAAATACCGGCAGACCGGTCTGCGTTTTTAACGCGGAAGGATCACGGCGCGTAAAAACTCCGATGGCTTCCATATCCGGCGCGTTCTGCAAAGCGCATTCTACTCCGCGGCCTAAGTTGCCGTAACCCGCGATACCGATTCGTATTTTTTCCAAAATAAATCCTCCTCTATTTCTAAGTTTTTCGTAGATATTGACAGTTTTGTGTTTTTCAAAAAAAATTTTATTTTGTATAGTTATCAAAATACCCTTGAATATAAATAATGGGCGTTCCTTTATCTCCGCTGCCGGAAGTTAAGTCAGCCAAAGAACCGATAAGATCGGTCAGCCGCCGAGGGGTGGTTCCCTGAGAGGCCATTTTCCCTACTAAATTATCGTCTTTGTTTCGAATATATTCCGAAATGGCCTCCTTTAGAGCATCCCCGCTGAGGGAAGCAAAATCATTATCGGCTAAATATTTTAATTTTACCTCGTTGGGTGTGCCTTCCAGCCCTTCGGTATAGGCCGGAGAAACCACCGGATCGGCCAGTTCCCAGATTTTCCCCACCGGATCTTTAAACGCGCCGTCGCCGTAAATCATCACTTCCACGTTCTTTCCGGTGGCTTTCTTGATTTTATCCTGTACTTCGGAAACAAATTCTCCGCAATGAATGGGAAACAGCTTTACGGTTTCTTCGGTAGCCTTGTTCGAACCAAGCAGGCCGTATTTATCATTGTAGCCGCTGCCGTTCACGGGCTTGGATAAAATATCCTCAAGAGTATAAACTTTTTCGGCACCGTTTGCCTTTAAAATACGTTTTGTCCGGGCACGGGTATGAATATCGCAGCAGAGCACATTCTTGGTATAATTCAGGATGGTTCTGCAATCATTGGCAAGAATAACCTCAACATCCGCACCGCAGCCGGAAATCAGCTCCTTATAATATTCGATATAATCTACACCGGTGAACGTGTGCTTCCGAACACCGAACAGTTCACGGAATTTTGTTTCTGTCAGCACATCGCTCCAGGGATTGATTCCCTTTTCGTCTAAAGAATCCAAATCAATCAGGTGATTTCCTACCTCATCAGACGGATAGCTGAGCATCAGTATGATTTTTTTGGCACCCGAAGCAATGCCTTTTAAGCAAATGGCAAATCGATTTCGGCTGAGGATAGGAAAAATCACGCCCACGGTATCGTTCCCGAACTTTTGCTGTATATCCGCGGCGATATCCCGAATATGAGCGTAATTGCCCTGCGCCCGAGCGAGCACCGCTTCCGTAACGGCGATAATATCTCTGTCCTGAATGGAAAATCCCTCATTTTTTGCGGCGCGAAGCACGCAATCTACCGTAATTTGCGGCAAATCATCTCCTTGGCGAATAATTGGCGCCCGCAGTCCGCGGGAAACCGTACCTACAAATCGTTCCATATTTTTTTATCCTTTCTCTGCGTTTTGCATCAAAACACGGTTCTTTTTTTATCTATTATAGAATAAACAATTCGTAAAATCAATCTTTTTAATTTTTATGTTAAACGCAATACTTGCAGCAGCCGTTGGGCGATCTGCTCCATTCCGCGGTCACCGGGATGAGAGATCCAGTTTTCTTTTACCGGGGCAAGCGTGCCGTCAGGAAGCCGATATTGCTGTCCTGAAAAGCCTTCGTTTTCTTGGGTATGAAGATCCCGGATAGGAACGGTTTCAAAGCCGCGCTCGGCGGCGCAGCGTTCCAACGCCGGCCCGCACAGAGCCTCATTGTACCATCCGAACATTAAAATAATGCGAGCATGCGGGCACTGTGAGACAATGCGGCCGAATAAATCGGAAAGGCCGGCATCCCAAACCGCCTTTCGCTCAGGGGTAGTTACATTATCGCCGATCTGCAGAAGAATTAAATTTAAATCCGGCAGAAAATGGGATCGGTTTTCTTCAAACCACTGCTGCATATCCTGCGGAGAATCCGCTTGCTCCGCTTTTCCAATATGAATTCGGTCAAACACGGCCGCGGGTTCTTTTTCCAAAATAGCCTCGGCAATGTAAGAAAACCAATCTTTTTTCGCATCCGAGGCGCACATTCCGTAATTGCCCATGCCCAGAAGCAGACTGTTGCCGATATAAAGCGATTTTTTAGGAACCGTACAAACGGCCTCCGGTATTCCCTGGGGATTAATTTGCAGTTTATATTGACGCCCGTCCATACCGGTTAAAAAAAGAGGCTGAACGGCGGCTGCTTGCGCCGGTTGGGAAGCGAGATCTTGTTTCATTTTTTGATTCCTTTCCGCATGGATTTTTACACGGTATTTAAAAAAATCGATGGCTGTATTTTAAAAACCGAGTATCCCCAAATGCTCTAATAGAATTTTTGTACCTAATAAAATTAAAATCGCGCCCCCGGCAAATTCGGCTTTTGCTTTAAATTTACCGCCGAATTTTTGGCCGATATACACACCGGCAAAAGAAAGCGTAAAGGTTGTTATCCCGATAAAGGCCGCGGCGGTAAGCATTTGAGAAAGCTCCAAAAAAGAAATGGCAATACCGGAGGCTAAGGCATCGATGCTGGTAGCAACCGCCATCATCAGCATTACTTTAAACCCAAAAGAATCACTTAAAACTTCTTCTTCCTTTGAAAAGGCCTCCCGAATCATGTTGGCGCCGATAATGAGCAAAAGCACAAAAGCGACCCAGTGATCAAAATCCTCGATAACGCTTCGGAAACTCGTGCCCAAAATATATCCTAAAAGAGGCATGAACGCCTGAAAGCCACCGAAATAAAGCCCGGTAATTATCCCGTGACGCGGCTTTATTTCCCGTACGGAAAGCCCCTTGCACAGGGAAACCGCAAAAGCGTCCATCGAAAGACCCAGGGCAAGAATAAATAATTCTACGATACTCATCGTTTTCCTCCGTTAATGTGACCAATATTTTCTGTCAAGATTTCTGTAGCCAACAGCCTGGGCGATATGCGCCGGAGCGATTCCCGGGCTGTTTTCTAAATCAGCAATGGTGCGGGCTACCTTTAAAATACGGTGATATCCCCGAGCACTCATATTTAAAGAAGCAAAAGCCTGCTTCAGCAACTTTTCAGACGCTTGATCCAGCACGCAGTATTGTTTGATCATTTCGGCATTCATTTGCGCGTTACAGTAAAAAGGCGTATACCGGAAGCGCCGGTTTTGAATTTCCCGCGCGTGCTGCACGCGTTTTTTTATTTCGGCACTGCTTTCACCGCGGGATATGTCCGTCATATCGTCATAAGTAACGGAATCCACCTCAATCTGCAAATCGATTCGATCCAGCAGCGGTCCGGATATTTTAGAAAGATATTTTTGTATCATCGCGGGCGTACAGGTGCATTTTTTTGTTTTAGAACCGTAATTGCCGCAGGGACAGGGATTCATGCTCGCAACGAGCATAAAGTTTGCCGGATAAGCCATGGAGCCAAATACCCGGGAAACGGTAATGACCCCGTCTTCTAAGGGCTGACGCAGAGCCTCCAGCGCGTTGCGGTTATATTCAGGCAGTTCATCTAAAAAAAGCACGCCGTTATGCGCAAGGGAAACCTCCCCCGGTTTTGCTTTGGTTCCGCCGCCGGTAAGCGCCGCTATACTGGCGGTATGATGCGGACACCGAAACGGGCGTTCGGTAAGAATACCGCTTTCCAAAGTACCGCTGATCGAGTGGATTTTTGTTGCCTCCAGCGCCTCTTCAAAGGTCATATCCGGCAAAATTGAGGGGATGGCGCGGGCAAGCATCGTCTTGCCGGAGCCGGGCGGGCCGATCAACAGCAGATTATGCCCGCCGGCAGCCGCGATTTCCGCGGCGCGTTTAGCCGCCATTTGTCCTTTGATGTATTGAAAATCCGCCTGCGGCTTTTGCCGGCAGCGGAGTTCCTGCCAGCTGGTATGAATGATCGGCTGCAGCGGAAACTCTCCCTTAAAAAAGCGCACCAATTGCTGCAAATTTTGAGGCGTATAAACCGTAATCCCTTCCAGAAAAGCGGCTTCGGCACTGTTTTCGGGGGAAATAAAAAATACGGTTTTTCCCGCGGCACGGGCGGAAATCAGCATGGGAGTAACGCCTCGCACGCCTTTAATATCCCCGCTTAAAGAAAGCTCGCCGATCAGTACAGCTTCCTGCCAAAGAGACCCCCGCAGCTGATTAGTGGATGCCAGCAGACCTGCCGCGATAGGCAGGTCATATACAGGCCCTTCTTTTTTTATATCCGCCGGGGCAAGATTTACCGTGATTCGGGCAAGCGGAAACTCAAAGCCGCTGTTTTTTATAGCTGAGCGCACACGTTCCCGCGCTTCCTTTACAGCGGCATCCGGTAACCCTACGATTTCAAAGGCAGGTAATCCGCCGGAAACATCGCATTCTGCCGTTACCAAAAGACCGTCAATCCCGTTTAGGCCTAAGCTTTGTATTTTTGATAACATCGTTTTGCCTTTCACAAAATTATTTCTTTCTTACCAGAAACGCATTGGGCAAATATCTTCCGGTATCTTTCATCGGTGTGGAAGGAATATTAATTACTTCACCGTTATATGCCAGTACGCTGGAAGAGCCGCCGTCGCACGCGGCGGCGTTTACTGCGCCGTAATCCATGAGGATATCGGCACAATCGCCCAAGGTAGCACCGATAGAATAGCCTACCTGGCGGCCGTCAACAATCATAAAAAATACCACGCCGTCGGCTCTTTGCGCAACAATGGTACGCGGCTGCATTCCATAGCCGGAGGATTTGGTAATCAGCTGCTGTCCGTCACAAATCAGTACGGGGCCGAATTGTACGCCGTCACGCACATGATAGGCATCCCAGTCATCGATTTTTCCTACAATCAGCCGATCATTTTTATCAAACACAATGGAAGGCCATCCGTTATTGGTTCCCCAAGGTTCGCCCATGGAGTAGCACAAACCGTTGATTACACCGCCCTTGCCATGACCGTCAATATCTTCAAATCCGCTTCCGTTAATGCCGATTACGGCATTATGTTCTTCCATCAGTTCGCCCACGCACTGCCCCCAAACGCCCTTGCGGTTGGTAGTGGCTACAAAGATACGGGAAGGATCGTCAATCATCACTAACTGACCGACAAAAGTAGTTCCTTTGACTTGAGAAATCACAATTCCCTGCTCGATATCATTGACCAAAACCTTGTTTCCGCAGGAATCCTTTCCGCCTACGGTAAGATTTTTTTGGCCTAAAATATCCTCTTGCGGCGCGAACGCCGGAGTATCCTCGGAAGGTTTTTCCGGCAGCGTCAGTCCGCCGAGCACATCGTCGGTACGTACCTGACGGCTCATCACGTCCTCAATCAGCCATTCAGGGAAAATCCCGGTAGCCAGCCATTGATGATCATTGGTGGTCATCGCGGTTTCAATCCAGAGATCCCGCAGGGTAGAAAGATACGGCACATTCAGCCACACCACCGAAGCATAGAGGGAAAATAACAGTAACAGAATCAGTGAACAGGCGGTAAGCGCTTTGGCCGACCGTTTTAATCGTTTATAACTTTTATATCGCATTTTTACATCCTAACTTCCGAAAACCCAGGAGGGGAACCACCGCAGAAAGGTGTTTACATAGTCCTTTGTTACTTCCGCACCGGACCAAACCGGCAAAAACATTACAAACAGCACTGCGGATAATATCAAGAATGCAACGGTCAGAAGAACCCCAACCTTTTTATTGTACCGGCAAATATTGCGGAAAATATATACGGTAAAGATCATGATAAACGGCACGGAGGCAAAGTAGTGGTAAATGAAAATACAGCGGCTGATGCCTACCCAAGGCAGTAAATTGCATGCTAGCCCCAGCAGGCAGAACAGCAGCAGACGCCGGTCATGTTCGTCTCGGTCCGGAAACGCTTCATCTCCTGCGGCAAACAACTTTAAAAATTTAGAATCACCGTCAAGGGTATTGACAAGAGGCGTTTTGCACAGCATTTTCTTTACAAACAGTCCGATACTGATCAGCGTACAGACAAGCCCCATATACCAAATAGCCGGATTTCCGAAAGACGAAATGCATTCCATCATACCTTCCGGCAGTTCCCGTCCCATATAGAAAAACATCGGGCGGTAAATAACCGGCCAGGTATACCAATCGGATTGGTAAGGATGGGTGGCCTCCAGCTTGGAATGATAGTTGAACATTGCGCTTTGATTGTCTAAAATAATCTGATACCACGGACGTGTTTCGCCCGAGGCGTTCCAGTAAGGATAATAGGAGGCACAATAAATAATGACCGGAATAATAATAAACACTAAGATACAGAACAAAAGCGTATAGCAGGTATTGAGCGTAAAAGAATCGACAATATGCTGCAGATATTCCTTCTCCGGCGGATTTTTTTGCTTGATTAAAATATTTCTTGCGGTTCGGTATTCCGCATAGCGCCGCCCAAGGGTAATAAAGAACAGTACGGCAAGCCCCGCGCCGGCATAAAGGCAAATCCACTTGCTGGCCGCGCCCAGGCCGAAGCTTAAACCGCATAAGCCCAAGGGGATAAAGGTTTTCCACAGCGGCTTATCATAAAAACTGATGCTGTAATACCAATACATAAACAAAAACATCCAAATGATAAACAGCACGCCGAAGGAATCAATCGTGGCAATTCGCGTTTGCACAAAATGCATACCGTCTAAGGCCATCAGGGAACACAGGATAGTCGCCCAACTGCGTTTTTTGAACATCAAAAGACCTAAAAAATACATTCCCGGCAGCATCAGCACGCCGGCAAGTGTTCCGGCAAAGCGCCAGGCAAAAGGCGTCATTCCCATCAGGGATACGCACCAGGACATGATATCCTTGCCCAGCGGCGGATGTGTCCATTCATAAATGGACAAACCGTGCAGGCTTTCATAAGCGGTGCGGGCATGATAGATCTCATCAAAATACATGCTGTTCATGTACGAGGGGCGTGTAGGAACGAAGCTCTGCTCATCAAACAGCCTGCAGCCGCAGTTTTCCCCCTCCTTGCCGCAGCGCACGTCGGCAACGGGAATTACCGCAGCGGAATCCGCGGTCTCAAAAAAGCCCATTTCCAAAAAGCGCAGATACTGGGTTTCAGCCACTACGGTAACGTATCTTGCTTTGAGGGAATAATAGGTGCTGGTGTCGGCCGGAAGACCGTGCCAATAATATAATTGACCCGGCTCTATTTTGTGCTGTTCGGGTTCGGACCACGTTAAGCCGTCATAGGAGTAATATACCGAAAAATAACCGGAGCAAACGCTGGTATAGAAATATCCCCGATGAATGGAATAGGTTTGGCCGAAATCGGCCATTACATAATCATTGCATGTGGAAATTTTCCAGGCTTTGGTGTAGCATTCAGGTTCATCAAAACAATGGTAAATATCGTCAGTTTCAGGAACAATATTCTCCGCTTCGTCGGTAATGCTTTCAACGGGAATCATTTGGCCGTCCTGATCCAGCAGCGCCAGCTCGGACAACCCCAGCATGCCGTCACAGGTAACACGTACCCGGGTAGTGGGAATTTGCCGGTCATAGATCTCCATATTCGCCGCGGTCCAAACATAGGAATCAAAGGGATAACCAAAGGAAGCACATCGCACCCACCCAAGAGAACCCTCAAGAACAGAAGGATCGTCATTATACACTTCAAACGTGAGAGAAGCGTCTTGCTCTCCGTCGGTAATAAATCCGTAAATTTCACTCAAAACCACCGGATTTTTAAAATGGAGAATGTAACTGCCGCCGGAAGTCCATTCTGTTTTCGGCATGCCCAGAGAAAGCCCTTTCAAAAAACCTTCGGGGCAGTCAAACAGGTTTTCAGGGTTTGCCGTCAACGCGTCGATGGGCGCAAACTCTCCTGAGGTTTGCTGAACCGACAAAAGTTCGCCGTCATTTAAAATAGCCAGCTCATTCAATGCCGTACCGGAGGCGGACGTTTCGATTTTAATATATCGAGCCAAAAACTCCTCCTCTGCCGCGGGCACCCAGGTATCCACGAATTCGGATTTCAGACGCACCGTGTCCAGGACGGTGTAGTTTTGGCCATCGGAAGAATAGGAAAGCGTAAAGGAACCCGAGCTGCTTCCGGCGTTAAAGAAAATTTGATCCACCGGCTGTTCTTCTCCTAAATCCGCTACAGCATAATAAATATTATTGGTAGGATACCAATAGGTTTGCGGCGCATAGGTATCGCCTAAATTAGTAAAGGCGGCCGCCGCGTAAAGCGCTGTAATCACGCCGCAGAGCAAAAAGTCCCGTGGTTTTATCTTCGGCAGTCGAGAGCCCCTGCGTGCCAACAGATTTTTCAGGCCGCTTTCGGTTTTGGGCACACTTGATGAGGTCTTCTCCATAGTTATTTTCCATTCCTTTGCCCCATTTTTCGTCAAATCGGCCGCAGATACAGCTAAGAAAAGGAACAGCAATACCGTAAAGAACGAACCGCCGATCATCAAAATACTGTCATCAGACATATAAATGCCCAAAGTTTCATAAATATACAGCACGCAGGCGGTATTTACAAAATTCAAAAGGGCAAAGCCTCCGCCGATGGCAAGAAGGCGGAAGTCTTTAAAATGTACAAAAGCGATAAGCAAAAAAGCGATTACGGGGAACATATACCGTTCATGGGTACGAGTGCTGAAGGTAACCGCACCCGCGACAATCAGCGCCGCCCAAAGCCAGAAATAACCCGCCGGTATATTCCCCCGATCTTCACGCAAACGGTATAGGAACAGTCCCAGCGCATACAGCAGCACCGCGGCAAGCAGCAGGGTGCCCAGCAGGGAATAAGAGATCCCCAGCGCGCTGATCGTTTCCGCTGATTTCCACTGTCCGCCTATCAACCCCATGAATCCGAATGAATTGAGCGTGGCGTAGTTATAGGATCCGAGCGTTTCCATATATTTCGCCCAAAGCCAGCCGGGATCCTGATCATTTTGCATCCAAAGAGAAAGCAGCAGGAATACCAATGCGCAGCATACAACCGAACCCAAGCCCCAGGCCAGCCGCCGGAAGCCCTCCTGCCGATTCTGCGCCCGAAACGCCTGTGCCATCACATATAGTTCTTTGACCGCGGCAAAGAGCATAACCGGCCCGAACAATATTGCCTGCGGCTTCGCCAAGAGACCCGCAAAAAATACCAGCACGCTCCAGCCGAAGCGATCCTGCTCTATCAAATAAAAGGCAAGCAGCATCAAAAGCACCAAAATAGCGTCTACCTGCCCCCAAACGGCACTGTTTAAAACAGCGGCGGGGTTTAGCGCGTAAAACAGAGCCAAGGCTATGGATGTGCTTCGGCCGCAATATTTTTTTGCAATCTTATAGATCAGCACAGCCGCTGCAATATCGCACAGTATAGCCGGCAGTTTTAGCAAAAGTAATCCCGCTCCCTGATTAAGGGAAAGATGGAAAGCAGAACCAAGGGCGGATAAAACGCCTAAAACAAACATATAAAGCGGCGGATAATCACAGAAATAGTTTTCCGCATAAAAGCTTGCCGGACCGGCGGAAGCCATTTTTGAGCCCCAGGCGGCGAAACAATTAATATCTACCGTAAAGCCGTGATAGCTGACGGCAAAAATCAGCCGCACAACCAACGCCGCGCCCAAAAGCGCGGCAAATGCCCATCGGGGAAGCTTTTGCGCCCATTGCTTTTTGATTAAAAGCAGTACCATGACCGCAAGCAAAATAAAATAGATCAGCGCGCGCAGAACGACAGACTCTGAGATGCTTCCGGAGGTTTCCCCGTCGTCGTCACCGGTTCCAGAATCAAAGGTAAACGTGTCCATGGAAAGAACTGCCGCGCCTTCGGGAATTTGCTCTTTTTCAATCCGACAGAAAGAAACGTCGTCAAAGTAAGCGGTTCCTCGGCAATCGGCGCTGTAAAAGCCCAGCCGCAGACATACGTTTACTTCCTTGGTATCGGCATCGGTTTTGCCGTAAACGGTAATTTTGGTCCAATCGGTGTCACTGCCTATGAAATCGCTGCAAAAATAAGATTGCAGCAAAGAGATATTCGCGCCGGAATTCTCGCCGCGCGGGGAAATTTCCTCAGTTTTTACCATAGCCGAAAAGCAATAATAAGAAGAGGGCATTACCGGCACGTTTTGTATAAAGCGCACATCATTATACGTGGTACTGTTAATCATCAGCGCGTTTTCGCCCTGATGTGTATCCGGCGCGGCGATCACGCGGTAATTCTCCGCAGGTTCCGTAGAATCATAACGATCCAGCTGCCAGCCGGTGATATCAGTACCGGTTTCGCTTTCAAAGCCGGGATTCTGCAAAAGATTTTGATTCGGCTCCTGCGTAATCTCCTCCTTGGCGCAGCCGCAGAAGAGCAGCAGTACCATAAGAAGCGCAAAAAAACGTTTTTTCATGATATCCGTCCTTTAAAATGCATTTTTAATATGTTCTATTTCAGCTTTTTCTCCGAAAAAGGAAATTTCCACAACATCAAAACGGCAGTCATCATCCCGCAGCTTTTCTTGGGTAAGATAATAGAGCGCCGCTGTACGTATGGCATTTTGTTTTTGCTTGGTAACCGCCTCTCTTCCCGCCCCATAAGCGATACCGGTACGTAACTTTACCTCCGTAAAAACAAGCGTGTTTTTTTCCCTGGCGATAATATCGATCTCGGCCATGCGGGAAGCATGATAATTGGTCGTCAGAATTTTATAGCCTTGTTTTTTTAAATAGGCGCAGGCAATCTGTTCGCCCAATGCGCCTTTTTGTTTATTGTTCATAGTATTTTTTTTAAAAAACTCTGCCGATGATACGGGCAGGGACCGTATTTTAAAAGATTTTCGATATGTTCCTTCGTTCCGTAACCTTTATGTTTGGCAAAGCCGTACATGGGATATTCCTCATCAATGCGCAGCATGAGTCTGTCACGCGTTACTTTGGCGATAATGGAAGCCGCGGCAACGGAAGCGCTTTTTGCATCGCCCCCGATCACGGCCTGCTCATTTTCGCAGCACCCGATCACAAAATTTCCGTCGATCAAAATATAATCCGGCTTTTGCGCCATTTTTTCCACGGCGCGGCGCATAGCCAGTTTGGTGGCCTCCAGAATATTGACGGCGTCAATCATTTTTTCATCTACAAGAGCGCAGGAAACAACGGCCGAATCCATGATCTGCTCAAAGAGCTTTTCCCGTTTTTGGGGAGAAAGCTTTTTGGAATCGTTAATTCCCTCGGGAATCCGCTCTTTATGTAAAATCACGCACGCGGCGGCTACCGGTCCCGCTAAGGGTCCGCGCCCAGCCTCGTCAATACCGGCAATATGAGTAAATCCCCGCGCTGAAAGCGCGGATTCAAACGTCCAAAGATCAGGCATTGGGTTCCTCCAAAGTAATACGGCCTAATTTTCCGCCGCGGAATTCATCTAATATTACGCGTGCGCCGCGCTCATAATCAACCTCGCCGTTTTTCAGCAAAAATCCCCGCCGGCGGCAAATGGCTTCAAAATCGTCGATTGCTTCCTTTCCGGGCGTAATACCGTAGCGTGCGCACAGCGCTTGGGGATAGCTTCGGCGCAGGGCTTGTATCAGGCATAGCGCCAATTCGCCTAAATCGGTCACTTCATCATTCAGCGCGCCGGTAAAGGCCAAATACCGCGCGCTCTGCTGATCTTCAAGCTTTGGCCAGAGCAGGCCGGGAGTATCCAGCAGCTCAATATTGCGGGCTTTTATCCACTGTTTTCCGCGGGTTACACCGGGCTTGTCTCCGGTTTTTGTTCTCGCCGCGCCGCAGAGAGAATTGATCAGGGTGGATTTTCCCGCGTTGGGAATGCCCGCAACCAAAATACGCGGACTTCTTTTTATGCCTTTTGCCTGAAAATACGCCATCTTTTCAGCGCAGAGGCGGTCAATGACCGTAAAAATCTCGCTCTGCTTCTGCCGGGCGGTCACGGCAAGCGCCGGCTGTCCCTGTTCTTTAAAATAAGCAAGCCATTGCTTTGTCTTTTCGGCATCGGCCATATCGGCCTTATTCAGAAGAATCAATCTTGGCTTGGAAAATCCCTGAATATCCGGGTTCGCGCTGGCGCGGGGAATCCGGGCGTCCCGCAGTTCCAGAACCAAATCCACCAGTTTAAGGTTTTCTTCCATCATTCGTTTGGCAGCGGCCATATGCCCCGGGTACCAGTTGATATGCATAAAACTCTCCCAAATAGAAATTCAATATCATTATATCAAAAATATCGTAAAAATAAAAGGACTTTCTTTTGTCCGTTCGCGTCCGGCGCGATTTTAATTGGAAAAAGGAGCGCAAAACATTTATTTTTGCCGCAATATCCGTTATAATAAAATAAAATTTTTTACTTTTGCTGAAACATTTTTGCCTCCTTTTGCGTTTTATCAATGAAAGGGAAAGGAAAACGGATATGAAACATTATACGGATGAGGAATTCACATATATTATGAATACATTCGGCGATATGGTGCTGCGCATCTGTTTTGTCCGGCTGCGTAATTTTGCCGACGCCCAGGATGTTTTTCAGGAAGTTTTTCTAAAACTATACCGCGCGAAAAATCCGCCGGCAGAGGATTATCTGAAACCTTGGCTGATTAAAACAGCCTGTAATCAGTGTATATCGCATCTGCGCGGCCGCCGTATCGAACTTCCCCTTTCAGAGGATCTGTCCGCGGCCGAAGAATTTCACGATCAAACAGTGATCAACGCCGTTCTTTCCCTTACCAAAACAGACCGTACAATCGTCTATTTATTTTATTATGAAAATTTAAAAACCTCGGAAATTGCCCGAATCATCGGTATGAAAGACGCTACCGTGCGCACCCGTCTGCATCGGGCAAGACTTACTTTAAAGGAGCTTTTACAGGAGGATCTGTATGAGGAATCATTTTAGCGCGATTCAAGCCGATCATGAATTAAAACAGCGGACGCTGGAAAGAGCAAAAAAGAAAAACGGAAAAAAAGTTTTTATTTCCTCTTTTTCGGCCGCCGCTGCTGTTTTAGCGGCGGTAATCGCAGGTATTGCCGTTTTTACTCCTTCTCTTACCCCAAACACAGCCGACAGCGGAAATGTGCCGCCTGAAGATTTATCTTATGAATCCGGAATTTCAAAAGAAGAAATTTACGGCGCGCCCAACGCGGACAGTATTCTTTCAGACGATTCCGCGTTTCCGGAAACGGAGGCGGAACAACCGATAGGAACCTCCAAACCCAATAGCCAAGAGCCGACAAAAATGACCGCGGGCATGCTGGATGACAATTTCTATTTTCAGCAATGGCTGGAGAGAAAAAACTCTCACGAGTTTGACGCGTATGGTTTAAAAGCCGATCGCCGCTTTGCGGTAAAAGTAACGGGAAAAGACGGTACGCCGCTGGCTTTTATATCCGTTACCCTTACCGACGAGCAAGGCAGCCTGCTGTATTCCGCTGTTACCGATATTCACGGAAACGCCTATTTGTTTTATGAATACAATCAAACCATTCAGGGCACGCCTGCTAGGATTCACGTTCAAGGCTTCGGTCAAAAAGCAGAGACAGCCGTTGCCGCGGATCAAAACGAATATACCATTTCTTTAAATGCCGTGCCAAGCATACCGGAACAGCTGGATATTCTCTTTATGATCGATACCACCGGTTCTATGGGAGACGAACTGCACTATTTAAAAGAAGAAGCCGCCCAAATGCTTACGGAACTTACACTCCGCTACAAAACAAAGATAAGTATCAATTTTTATCGTGATGAAGGCGATGAATATGTAGTAAAATCCAATCCTTTTACTTCTCATACGGAAGAGGCGGTACAGCAGCTGCGTCAGGAAACCGTTTCCGGCGGCGGGGATTATCCCGAAGCGGTGGAAAAAGCACTGGAAAATACGATTTTTGAGCATCAGTGGCGCGAGGATTCGGTAAAGATCGCTTTTTTCGTATTAGACGCGCCGGCTCATGAAAGCGCGGCTGTCTCGGAGAGTTTACTGAAAAGTATTCAAGCAGCCTCGGAAAAGGGAATTCGTCTGATTCCGGTAATGGCCAGCGGCGCCGATGAAAAGACAGAGATACTCTGCCGCCAGCTTGCACTTTTTACCGGCGGACAATTTGTATTTATTACCGATCACAGCGGTATCGGAAACGCGCACCGCGAACCGATTACTACGGTAGCGTATGAGGTAAAACCGCTGATTACAATTTTAAAGGAGGTTATTTATGCGTATACGAAAGTGGATTAAGCCAATAACGGTGCTTGTGCTTACCGCCGGGATAACGGTTTCGGCCGCGGCGCTCCTTCATGCCTCGGGGCAAAAAGCGACGGAGGAAACTGATAATAAAGAAACAAAGATCCCGGTATATACCGCCGAAATAAGAGACGAAGAAAAAGAAAAAAAAGAGCAGACGCCGGCAAGCGCGGAGATCGATTCGCCGTGGAGTCCGGAATCCGGGGAAAACAAAACGCCCCCTCCCTGCGGTGTTTCCGATGACGCGGATAAACTCTTTCTGTTTGTTCGCTTTCAGGTGCTGGAAAGCTCGGCTGAAGGGTGCCGTATTGAAATTGAAAATCACAGCGGCCGTCATACCCTTACCACGAGCCTTGCGTTCCGTTTAGAGGGGAAAAGAAACGGTGAATATGTTCCGATAAGCTATCATACCGCCCCTTGCTGGCCGGATATCGCCTATATAGCAGAACCGGGCGATACTGTGAAATTGGATTTTGATTGGAGCGCGTCCTACGGCAGCCTCCCGCCGGGAGAATACCGCATTGAACTGCAATACTTTTCCCAAAATTCAGCTTTTACCGAAAAAGTACTGTTTACCGTAAAATAAACAACAGCGATTGTTTTGGGTAAAAAGTTTCTTCCCGGTATAGAATCAACTTCTTTCGGCTGTTAAAAATACCGCCGAGTCTGTTCAAAAAGACTCGGCGGCTTGTTTTTATCGGGCTTCCTTTTTAGGTAAAAATCCTTCCGATTTCACCTTTTCCAATCGCTCCGTCAGCTTTTCCAAAATCTTTTGGGCTTTCTCCTGCGGCATCACACCGTATTCTGCTGCTTTTTCAATGAATTTTCGTTCGGCTTGCGTCTTTTCCTCAAAAATAGTTAAAAGTTCATTCTTCTGGTCTTGGGTCAAATTTTGCCATCCCTGTTCGGCGGGTGCTTCCGCGGGCACATAGGCGGGCGTGGCAGAGGAGGTAATCATCAGGCCGATACAGGCAAAAGCCAAAAGTGCGCAGGTAAGCGCGATATATAAACGGTTGTTTACCATAAAAAACATCCTTTCATTTTATTTTCCTTTTTTATTTTTCCCTTAAAGAATAAAAGTATAAAATGAAAATTTTGTATTTTTACAACATGATATTTCCTGTGCCTGTCAAAAAAGTCGATACACTTTCTATCGGGAATGTCATCGGCTCGAAAAGCAAAGGAATGGGGACTGTATTCTATCCGGCCGATACCGCTCAACGCTTTTTCCAAGCACTGAATAAAACCTTGCCTATGAGATATTTCCCAATAAAAAAATTGCGGCGTAAGAGGACAAAAGCAACAGTTTTTTATTTGCGAATTTCCTCTTTATGAAAACGCGGCTTTTTTATATCGCGGCGGATAGAATTGTAGATAATTGCTCTCCTATATTTCCCATTATGGTGAATTCAGCAAAACCGCTCTCGGCTCCAGACATTTTTCATATTTTCTAACATCGGATTGGATACAAACAATAAACGGGATCAACGGAAAACGCATAGTTTTTCTCAAACTGTGGATAAACCTAAAATTTGTTTTTTTGCGGCGTTTTTCTACATTTTTCCGGTGACAGGCGCTTCGGAAGAACTCCATAAGTAAAAAACTCTTAATAAGCGATTTTTCAAGGGTCCAGGAGATGTTTTAGCAAGGATAAATGCAGCCCGAAAATCAACGATTTTTAAGCCGGCGGCCGCCGTTTGACTTTGTCGACACTCTCCGTAAAACGCATGGTTTTCCTTTTCATTCGGAAATATGGGGTGAAAATTTGGTTTTTTTATTTTTGCTCACATAGAAAAACTGAAAATATTTTTTCTAATAACCTTTGCTTTTTTAACGGTATCCCATTATTGCGGTCTTTCAAAAACCTGCTCGCCAATAACAATAAGGATAAAAACAAAATTTTTCATGTTCCTCCCGCGCTCTTTGCGATAAAATTCCGCCTCTTCGGAGGGCGAATCCGTCAGCGACTTTTTCGGCGGGCTGACCTCTCGGATTCCCCGCTCCTTTTTATTTTTATCCTTTCATTAAAAAACAAAGGACACCTTTGTAGGTTTGTCAATGATGTGTTACAGATTGGGGAAAGAAAAAAGAATATCATTA
>CAJKLB010000039.1 GCA_905200615.1 uncultured Selenomonadales bacterium
TATGTTAATTTTTAAAAACTATTTTAAAAATTTACAATAGAAAAAAATAAAATGATATGAAATTATCATAATATAATCCTATATGGTGAAATCCCTAAAGATTTAATATTATGATTTCATATCGTTAAAAAGAAATTATTAATAGTAGACGATAAACTTTTTTATAGATGTTATAATAATTATTAAAAAAGCTACAGCCAAGCTCTTTGAATTTTATAACAAACATCCCATTCATAAATCTAAAAAGCATACGGAAAGTTTTAAAAAGCGAAGCGGTAATAAATCGAACAGAAAAATTTTTGATGCATATTGTGCTGTCAGCACGAAAACTTGACAGAAGTTTTTACACAGAGGAGAGTTATATTGACAATTATTTATAATGTAAAAAAAGATAGTACGGCGGTAATTAAAAAAAAACACCATAAAAATAAGGCTGTTCTTCCCTATGATTGTCCATAGGTTCGGATACAGCCTTCTTTTATGTTTTAAAAATGATAAGTACCCCGATTCAGTTTAGTCAGCAGTTGAGTAAACGGCAAAATTAAAAAACCCACGATAAAATTGGACGCCCCGTGAAGTGCATCCCACGGCAATCCTGCTATGATCCAAGCGATAGTTTGTTTTAAGTTTAATCCGAACAAAATTGCCTGCGCGGGAGCATAGAGCGTTCCGAAAGCCAGCCCGTGCAAAGAGCATATGATGGGATATAAAATAAACGCTGCTTTTTTGGAGAGTTTTTTGGGCAAAAGCATGGTTACGGCCCAAAGAACGGTCCATATGTACAAATAAGGGATCCACCATGGAGCAAAGCCGGCAATTAAGCCGTTTAAAAAAATATAAATATACAGTGGGATTAAGGCCTTCAAGCGATAGACTAAAGTATAGGTCATTGTCAACATTCCGAGCAGGTGAATGTTGGGCAGTGCCTCCATAATAATTTTGCTGCAAAACATCAGTGTGCCCAGCATACTGAACAGTGCGAGCTCCCGCACGGTAAGGGCAGAATGTGATTTATCCTTTGGTGTAGACGAGTTCATAATGTTCCCCGCCGGTGATATTTGTACCATCAACGCCGGTATTCATATATTCGCCGTTTTGATAAAAGGCCCAGTAAGCTTTATCGGTGTCATAATCGGCTTTTATGCCGTTTACGGCTTTTACATACAGGCCGTATTCGCTTTCATCACCGGCAATCAGCTCATGTTCCAATAAAGCGTCGCCTAAAGTTTCGGCGTCGGTATGAAGCGTTACGGTAATCGCTTTATCTTCAGCCTTTATTTCTACCGCAACGGTTTTGCTGCCCTCTCCCAGTTCTTTATCTTCCGTATAGGTAGCGGTCTGCCACAGAGCGGGAAGCTGTGTTTCCTGTGTATCAGAAGAAGATGAAGCAGACGCCGTAGGGGAAGCGGTTGAATCGCTCGGTGATTGAGCGGCAGGAGTGCAGGCCGCCAAGCTCATCAACAGACAGATACACAGCAGGGCGGTAACAATGTGTTTTGTGAATGTTTTCATAAAAAAACCTCTTTTCGTAATTTTTACACGAAAAGTGCAAAAAACACTCTTCTTAGAAAGAGTGAACCACACAAAAGATACCCTGCCGTATCCCAAATGCGCACTCTTCTTTTGCCCAAGAGCTTTTTGCATAGCGCAGAACGATAAGCATTCCGACTTGTGAATAGAAATGATTCAGTTACGGTAATGGCTGTTGCCACGGATTTTCACCGTTGTTTCCTTATCCCCGAACGAGAACGCTCGTCCGACAACGGGAGGACATTACTCCCGATGAACTGCGTATATTCTTTTTGTGTTTTCTCAGTATAGCAAAAGCCTGTTGGTTTGTCAATCTTTACATGAAGAAATTTGTTTTTTTGACGAAACAACCGGAAAAAATATAATTTCAATCTATAAAAAAAGGAAGCCCCCGCTTCCCGAACGACAACTCATTATCAGATATTTTAATCTGTGAGATTTTCGTTCAACAGCATAAGGGGCTGCCTTTTTTATATACCCTGTTTACTCATTATACAGCGCTTGAAGTTTTTCCAGATGCGCTCTCTTCGCTTTTGCCGTTTCGGCGGCTTTATTAAAGAGCTCTTCCGCGCGTTCGGGAAACGAACGGGTAAGGGAGGAATAACGAGCCTCGTTCAAGATAAATTCCTTATAATCCGTGGTCGGGGCTTTGGAATCAATGGTAAAGGGCTTTTCTGCCGCGGGATTAAAGCGGAACATGTTCCAGTAACCGCAGTCTACCGCTTTACGCATTTCCTCCTGACAATGAATCATACCACCCTTGATGCTGTGCATCTCACAGGGAGCATAACCGATAATCAGCGACGGTCCCGGATACGCTTCGGCTTCCTGCAACGCTTTAAGCGTTTGGTTCATATCCGCGCCCATGGCGATTTGCGCTACATAGATGTAACCGTAAGACATAGCGATTTCAGCAAGACTCTTTTTAGCGATAGACTTGCCGGCAGCGGCAAACTGCGCTACCTGACCGATCTGAGAAGCTTTGGAAGCCTGACCGCCGGTATTGGAATAAACCTCGGTATCAAATACCATAATGTTTACATCTTCGCCTGAGGCCAGTACATGATCAACGCCGCCGAAGCCGATATCATAGGCCCAGCCGTCGCCGCCGAAAATCCAGATGGATTTTTTGGAAAGATATTCTTTATTCTCAAGAATCGACGCGCAATTCTCGCACTTGTCAGAAACTTTTTCCAGTTCGGCAATTAACTCTTTTGTCGCCGGACCGTTTGCCTTTCCGTCATTCACGGTTGCCAAATATTTTTCCGCTGCGGCTTTGAGCTCCGCGGGAGCTTCTGCTTTTTCTGTAATTGCTTTTACCTGTTCGATCAAGCGATTACGAATGGCTTTTTGACCCAAATACATACCGTAGCCATGTTCGGCGTTATCTTCAAACAGAGAGTTTGCCCAAGCGGGACCGCGTCCCTCTTTGTTTACGGTATACGGGCTGGTAGCAGCCGGACCGCCCCAAATAGAAGAACATCCCGTAGCGTTGGAAATATACATTCTGTCGCCAAAGAGCTGGGTAATCAACCGCGCATAAGAAGTTTCGGCACAGCCCGCGCAGGAACCGGAGAACTCAAGCAGCGGCTGCTTGAACTGACTGGCGATCAAATTCATATTGGCAGTGGTTTCCGGTTTTTCGGTAACCGTATCCACACAGTAATCAAATACCTGCTGCATGTCGTCCTGCGATTCTCTGGAAACCATTTTAAGAGAATTGGTGGGGCAAACGCCTACGCAGACACCGCAGCCCATGCAGTCCATGGGAGAAACGGCCAGCGTGTAGGTGTAAACTTTTCCTACAGGTCTCTTGCCTTTTTTCAAATTCTCAGGTGCACCCGCAAGCTCTTTTTCATCCAATGCAAAAGGACGGATTGTTGCATGAGGGCAAACAAAGGAACAGCGGTTGCACTGGGCGCAGGTTTCGTTGTTCCATTCGGGAACCATAACGGCAACACCACGCTTTTCATAAGCGGATGCTCCCTGTTCAAAGGTACCGTCAACATGATCCACAAAAGCGGAAACAGGAAGCATGTCACCGTTCATTTTCGCAACGGGCTTCATGATGCCATCAACCATTTTAATCAGTTTGGCACGTCCTTTTTCGGTGGGTGCTTCCGCGATATCTTTGGCATCGGCCCAAGAGGCGGGAACGTCAATTTTTACAAACGCGGTGGCGCCGGCGTCAATGGCTTTGTGGTTCATATCCACAACATCCTGACCCTTTTTCATATAGGATTTTGTCGCCGCGTCCTTCATGTGCTGAATGGCTTCTTCCTGAGGCATAACCTTCGCCAGGGCAAAGAAAGCCGACTGAAGAATCGTATTGGTACGCTTACCCATACCGATTTGAGCCGCAAGATCGATTGCGTTCACGGTATAAAGCTGAATATTATTTTTGGCGATGTATCGTTTCGCTTCCCCACTGAGTTTTTCTTCCAGTTCCTTTGCGTCCCACTGACAGTTGATTAGGAACACGCCGCCGGGTTTTACATCGTTAACCATACGGTATCCTTTTTCTACATAGGAAGGATTATGGCAGGCGACAAAATCCGCCTTGTTGATGTAATAGGGGCTTTTGATGGCCTTATCGCCGAAGCGAAGGTGAGAGATCGTAATACCGCCTGTCTTTTTGGAATCATACTGGAAGTATGCCTGTACATTTTTATTGGTATAGTCACCGATAATTTTAATGGAGTTTTTGTTGGCGCCTACGGTACCGTCGCCGCCAAGTCCCCAGAACTTGCACTCAATCGTGCCTTCCGCCGCGGTATTGGGCGCGGGCTTTTCTTCGAGGGAAAGATGGGTAACATCATCGTTAATACCGATGGTGAATTGCGTTTTCGGCTCATCCTTTGTCAATTCCTCATAAACAGCAAAGATGCTGGAGGGAGGGGTATCCTTGGAACCGAGGCCGTAGCGACCGCCGATAATCTGCGCTTCAATGCCCTTGGTGGCAAGTGCGGTAACTACATCCATATAAAGAGGTTCACCTAACGCGCCGGGTTCTTTGGTTCTGTCCAGAACGGCAATCTTTTTTGCCGTTGCAGGAATGGCTTCTACCAGTTTTTCCGCTGAGAAAGGACGATACAGACGAACCTTTACCAAGCCGACTTTCTCGCCTTTGGCAATAAGATAATCAATGACTTCTTCCGCCACGTCGCAGATAGAACCCATCGCGATAATGACTCTTTCGGCATCGGGCGCGCCGTAGTAGTTGAACAGCTTATAATCGGTGCCGAGTTTTTCATTGACTTTATTCATGTATTTTTCAACAATAGCCGGTACCGCCTGATAATATGCATTGCAGGCCTCGCGATGCTGGAAGAAGATATCCCCGTTCTCGTGGCTGCCGCGCATTACGGGATGCTCAGGATTCAGCGCGCGCTTGCGGAACGCAGCAACGGCGTCCATATTGCACATTTCTTTTAAATCTTCATAATCCCAAACGGCAACTTTCTGGATTTCATGAGAAGTTCTGAATCCGTCAAAGAAATTCAGGAAAGGAACCCGGCTTTCAATAGCGGCAAGGTGGGCCACCGGAGCAAGATCCATCACTTCCTGCGGATTGGTTTCGGCCATCATGGCAAACCCTGTTTGACGGCAAGCGTAAACGTCGGAATGGTCACCGAAAATATTCAGCGCATGGGACGCAACGCAGCGCGCCGAAACATGGAATACGCAGGGCAGCAATTCGCCCGCGATTTTATACATATTGGGAATCATCAGCAACAAACCTTGGGAAGCCGTATAGGTGGTAGTAAGCGCACCGGCGGCGAGGGATCCGTGCACGGTACCGGCGGCACCCGCTTCCGACTGCATTTCCACAACCTTAACGGTAGTACCGAAGATGTTTTTTTGGCCGGCCGCCGCCCATTGGTCAACATAATCCGCCATAGGGCTGGAAGGGGTAATCGGATAGATTCCCGCGACCTCGGTAAAAGCGTAGCTGACATAGGCCGCCGCGTTATTACCGTCCATGGTCTTAAATTTTTTAGCCATATTCAAAAGTCCTCCTAAAAATATTTTATACGGTAAAGCCGTATGTTTAAAGCATTATAAAAAGGTAAAATTTTTATTCTTATATATGATACTACTTTTGAGCGATTTCGTAAACCGAATTTGCGTATTTTTCCAAGGAAATTTATAAAAGGTACAAAATATTTTTAATACGGACCGATATAAAAAAATTTCTTCATCATAATATTTGTAATTTTGCAAAAGATATGTTGCGCCTTAAGAAAAAAAAGAATCTTCGGAGATTTCCGGTTGAGCAATCTCTTAGGAAAGCGCTTGAGCCGCCTTTGCCTCACAGCGAACCGCGAGGTAAAATCGGCCAAAGAAAAATCTTATGGCAGGAGCAAAAGCGCTCGTTGCCTTTTCGATGGCCGCTCTCTGCCTTATCGTTGGCCATGGGCGGATTTTCTTGTGCCGAAACCCCGGCTCCGCCAATGTCTTTTTCAATATCATCCGCGGTTTCTTCCTGCCGTTGCCCATCCCATTGGTGAATGCAAACCTATTGTTCGTCCGGATGCACGCAATCGCCTATAAAAATTTTTCTGTCACCGATAGAGAATGATTTTGAGACCAATCGCCACATATTTGAAACAAATTTCTATAGCTGCTTGCTCAAATACTATGTCTTATATCGTCTGATTGATCGTGAATCGGGCGCCTTTGGATTTTATTTGAGCCGTTCAGCCTTAACGCAGATTTTCCCTGTTCGCTGCTTTTTTTCTTATATATCATCATATCATCTACAGTTTTTCTTCTAAAATTCACCAACAAAACATTGACATTTTTATTTTAATGATATACAATATCAATAATAAAAGTTGGTATTCAGCCAATAAAAATAAAGGAGGATAAAAAAATGAAAAAGTTTGTATGTCAGATTTGCGGTTATGTTTACGAGGGTCCCGAAGCACCGGCGCAATGCCCCGTTTGTAAAGCACCCGCTTCCAAATTTATAGAACAAACCGCGGCTACCGTTTACGCCGCCGAGCACATTGTAGGCTCTGCCCAAGGCGTTGACGCTGAAATTTTAGAAGGTTTAAAGCAGAACTTTGACGGAGAATGCAGTGAGGTAGGCATGTATCTTGCCATGAGCCGCGTAGCTGACAGAGAAGGGTATCCGGAAATTGCCGAAGCTTTTAAACGCTATGCCTTTGAAGAGGCCGAGCATGCGGCAAAATTTGCCGAGCTTTTAGGTGAAGTAGTAACGAACTCTACCAAAAAAAATCTGGAGCTTCGCGCAGCGGCCGAGCATGGTGCCTGCGAAGGCAAATTCCAGCTTGCTAAACGCGCAAAAGAACTGAATCTGGACGCTATTCATGACACCGTACATGAAATGGCTCGTGACGAGGCCCGCCACGGCTGCGGATTCGCGGGACTTTTAAAAAGATTTTTCGGTTAAGCAAAACACCGAAAAAGCGGCGGTATATAAAAGCATTCGTATTCTTTAACGGATGCTTTTTATTTATTAAATTTCATATTTAAATTTTTTAAATAAAACCGGCACATTACAAAAAAGGGTGAGGCGAATTCATCCAATAATATCCGTTTAAAAAAGCGCCGTTCAAGCGAACGCGTGAGAAATTTGCTTTCATTTTCTAACAGCGAACAATATGGCAACAGGGTACCATCGCTGCGGAGCATGGCATTCGCCGTTCTTTTCAGCGACAGAACCTTCATCCTTAATGTTAGAACGGTCTGTTTTCTTGTGTCGCGCATCAAGCTTAAATCATCTCCCAAAAAGTTCTCGGCTCCGGGAGCTTATCTCATGGATAATTTCAAAGCTATTCTCTTTTCCTTGTTTTGCCTTTCGAACAACGCGTATTGGATACTGATTTGTCGCCGTTACCCCCGGATTTTTTTCAGGGTATACGTTCCCTGTAGATTAAAAATCCTCTTTACGTCAACGCAAGCAACTTATGGAATCCCGAAACACATCCTCTCAAATTCATCGGAAACACCTAATTTTTTGCGGCAAACAGATTTTGCTTTTGCTCTTTTTACAACGGAATCTTATGACAGCTTTCTCTTTCTTGCTGTCTTTTTTGTCACGCATTGCTGCAGCACATAGAAAAATATAAAAATATTTCCGTCTGTCGAATGTTAAAAAATAGCCATCGGTACAAAAAATTTTTATGCGCCGCATCGAGGGTTCTCCACGATTAAGCGCCCCATCCAGACGATTTACGCTCTTCCTGCGCTCTTTGAGGTAAAAAATTACCCTCTTCTGAGGGCAAACCAGTCTGTTGAAAAACCTGCTCGTGAATAGGTGCAAAAGTAAAATTTTTATACAGCACATCGACGAATTTCCGAACAGGGTTTCCCATCGTCAATGTCCACCCGGGATGTTTTATGCTCTTGGGGATAAAATTTTGCCCTTTCATCGCCATTAAAAAAAAGCGGCCGAAAACGTTACTGTATAACTTTTTTCGGCCGTGTGATTTTTTTCAGACTCCGGAATATTGAAAAAAAATATTTACAATCACTTCCGCTGCGTCTATAATAAATAGGAAAAACATAACGGAGGGATAAAAAATGATTTTTGAGCAATATGACCGTATTGTATTTGCGGGAGATTCGGTAACGGATAACGGCAGTGGGAATCCTGTGGGAGAAGAGCCTCATCAGTTGGGGAGCGGCTATGTACATATCGTGCATGCCATGCTGGCTTCCTATTATCCTGAAATTACAGTGCGCGTAACCAATTCGGGGATCAGCGGTGATACCAGCCGTATGCTGTTGGCACGCTTTCAGCGCGATGTAGTGGATCTTGCGCCGCAGTGGGTATCTATCTGCATCGGTATTAACGATGTATGGCGTCAGTTTGATACGCCGGCGGCAAGAGATCAGCATGTACTGCCGGAAGAGTATCACAACAATATAGAACGTATGATTACCATGATTCAACCGACGGTAAAGGGAATTTTTTTAGCTTCCCCGTATTATATGGTGCTGGATAAAAACGAGCCGATGCGCGCGCGCATGGATGAATATACCGATATTTGCCGGCGTCTGGCACAGAAACACGGATGCGTTTTTATTGATTTTCAAAAGATGTTTGATCAATATCTGGCTTTACGGACTTCCTATAGTGTTTCTTTTGACAGAGTGCATCCCAATCTGACAGGTGCTGCACTGATGGCCAGGGAATTTTTGAAAGCTTTTGAATTTGATTTTTTACATACCGCCCTATGATTACGCAAAGAGCGCTGAATAAGCGTTCTTTTTGTTTTTGGGAAAATGTCACATCCGCGGTCGAATACGAAATAATCAAGCTATGATAAAAGAGAAAACAAAAAGGCATCTTTACAAAGCAGAAAAAAGGTGGTACGATATGAGTGTATTCGATAAAGCGGCGGAAAAACTGCTACATCTTTCAAAAAACGACGCCAATGCATGGGTTAAGCGTATAAATGACAGCTCTAAGGATATCCGATTTTGCAAAGGACAAGCAGCGGAAGATTCGGTTACCCGCACTTGCGCGCTTTGCGTGGCATTGAATCGCACAATATTTAAAAAGGATAACAAGCCGGAATATTTTCATCCGCACTGCAAATGCGAGTGGAAACAGGTTGAACTGCGCGAAGTGACGCTGGATTTTCCGATGAAGAAGATTACGCAATATTTGCTGATTCATCCAAGCAAAAGCAAATTAATGAACTCTTGGGGATACACAATGGAGGATGCGCAGGAAATTTATAATACAATAGCGGAAAATGCGAAAAATCAATATTTAAACGGAGAATATACGCTCGGAAGATTAAATGAAAACGGGCAGCGTATTGAAATAAAATGTACATTAAACGGAAAAAAAGATAAATCCGGTCAAACCTATAGTTTTATAACGGGATGGATGGTATATCCCAACGGAATGCTGCATAACAACACACCTTACGCAAAAGCAAATGAAAAGGAGGAAATTGTATGAAATATTTAGACAGAGTACGCATTCTCAGCGACGATTATGAAGAATTCGGCATTAAACGCGGAGATGAAGGACATCTTTTGAATGCTGAAATCCGGTCAGGCAGATTTTTATTTTTTCGGGATAATCCGGAAACCGGAGAAGATGATCGTGATGCCGCGGTAAAAATAAGTGATATGGAATTGGTAAAAGACTGGGGTATGACCGATGAACAAATTTTAAATGCTTTACCGGGTCATGATCCGGAATGGTGGTGCAAAGTGGAAGACGGTTATATTTGGAATTTAAAGGGTGAAAAGAAAAACAAAATCCCGTATGATTACGATAGCTGAAAAAAAGAGATCTCTCAAGGTGACAGTAACTTGAGAGGTCTCTTTTTTGTTAAAAGAAAACGCTGTTGTTTCCTTTTTTATTTTATTTTTTCATCTACACCGTTCCAGACCTTGCACATGGTCCAAGGAATATCCGGATCATTCCAAAAAGGATCATTTTCCGGAAGTCCCAGGGGCAGAAAAGCTGTGGAACAAAGATACAGACTGCCGGTGGAAATATACGTTTCGGCCAAGCTGGTCTGAAAGCCGCACAAGCCGATCTTCAGCCAACCGTTTTCATCAAAGGTGTTTTCCGCCTCCAATGTGCGCCGAATAGCGGCTTCCAGAGCCCCCCGTACCTGAGCAGGCTTGCACAAAGGAGTAAGATTGTGCAGTAACGCGGCTTGCGCCAAACAATGAAAGGCGCCGCATCGATAAGTAATAGAGCGTCCCAGCGGCGGATAGCTGCCATCCGGAGAAATCATCGATTCCTGCACCGCGGCATATCGAGCCGCACGCTGAACCACCTGCTGTCGGAACTGTTCCATCTGTTCCCGTCGGTCTCCGTAATATGCGCCGACTCTTGCTGTGATATCCACCAGCATAGGATGAATTACATAACTGTTGTAAAAATCAAAAGCAAAGGATTCGCCGTCGCCATAGGCGCCGTCGCCCTTATACCATTTTTCAAAAGCAAACAGAGCATAGTCCACATGCATCATGTCCGGTTTTTCCCCCATTCGGGCAAGCGCCGTTTGTATCATGGCGGAAAACAACAGCCAATTGCTGCGATAGCTTCGGATCTGCGCGCTCTTTTTAAAACAGGCGATCACATTCTCCTTTACGCGATCCTCCAGCTTTTCCCACAGTTCATTCGGCGCGCGCAGGATCGCCTGCCCTAAAAAGGCAGCGTCCACCAAAGGCTGCGCGCCTACAGCATCGGAAAAATTACAGGCTACCGGTGAATCGGGGTCGGTTGCCGCATCGATCGCTTCTCTGGATAAAGCCGCATACTTTTGCCGCAGCGCTTCTTCCGAAGAAGAGAGTTGTTTTTGCTCTAACCACGGAGCCATTCCGCAAAGCAGACGGCCGATCGCTTCCAAATACATAACCGACAGTCGCTGTTCATTCCCTGCCTCCGGCATCTTTTTTGTTCGAGTAACAAAAGTATCCAACACAGGGTCTGCCAGCTGCAGCAGTTTTTTTATCCAATATTCTCGCATAACGATTCCTCCTGTAAAAATAAAAGATATCAGGGGCAGTATATCATTTTGCTGACTCCGCGTCAAGATTCAAACAGATTTTATTTGCTTTTTTATTTTTTATTATCTGTTTTTAAAGCTTTGGCGCAAAGATAAAAATTACTGAAAGATTGTGTTAAAAATGTGAAAAAAATCGCTTGTCGAAAAAAAGAAATTATGGTATGCTACGTATATAATTTTTCTTTTAAAAAGGATTTTTTATGCAGATTCTAAAGGATAAAATTATAAAAGAAGGAAAAGTTCTGCCGGGCAATGTTCTTAAGGTAGACAGCTTTCTGAATCATCAGCTTGACATGGCTCTTTTTTCCGCCATGGGCAGGCAGCTTGCCGCGCTTTTTTCCAATGCGGGCGTTACCAAGATTCTTACCGTGGAGGCTTCTGGAATCGGTTTGGCCTGCATGGTATCGCAATATCTCGGCTGCGTTCCGGTAGTGTTCGGCAAAAAACATAAAACGCTGAATCGGGATGCCAATGTATACAGCACTCCGATTTTTTCTTTCACACATAATACGCAGTATGAAGTTACCATCGCGCGCCGCTTTCTTTCAGAAAAAGATACCGTTCTTATTATTGATGATTTTTTAGCCAACGGTGAGGCGGTGCACGGGCTTATGGATATCATTGCCCAGGCCGGGGCTTCTCTTGCAGGCGTGGGCATCGCAGTGGAAAAAGGCTTTCAGGGTGGTGGGGACAAGCTTCGTGCCCGGGGTATACGAGTGGAATCTTTAGCGATTATTGACCGTATGGATCAAACCGGTATCCTATTCCGCGCGTAAGGGTACTATTTCTTTTTGATGTAAATTAATTTTACATATATGTAATATTTGCCAAAAGGCAAGGAGGAGTTTATATGAAAAAGTTTGTTGTTATGCTGATGGCAGTATGCATGCTTTTTGCGGCAACTGCGTGCAACGGCACCACAAACGAAGCCGGAGAGGACGAATTTAAAATCGGCGTTATTCTGCTTCATAACGAGACGGTAGGCTATGATAAAAACTTCATAGACGCTGTTGAGGCCGCCGCTGCGGAATTGGGATTAAAGGAATCTCAAATTGTTTATAAAAAAGATGTTCCTGAAGATTCCAAGTGCTATGATGCTTGTGTAGAACTTGCTGAAGAGGGCTGCGATGTTATTTTTGCCGACAGCTTCAGTCATGAAGCTTATGTGATTCAGGCGGCAAAAGAATATCCGAACATTCAGTTCCTGCATGCTACCGGACAGAATGCGCTTATTGAGAATCTGCCCAATTTCCATACGGCTTTTGCCAATATCTATGAGGCCAGATATCTTGCCGGTGTAACCGCCGGACTGAAACTGAACCAGCTGATTGCCGACGGAACCATTACGGAAGAACAAGCCCTGATCGGTTATGTAGGCGCATGGCCTTTTGCCGAGGTTATTTCAGGCTATACCTCCTTTTTCCTTGGTGCCAGAAGCGTTTGCCCCAGCGCAACGATGCGTGTAACCTATACCAGTTCTTGGGCCGATTATGCAAAGGAAAAAGAAGCGGCCAATAAGCTCATCAACGAAGGCTGTGTGCTTATCAGTGAGCATGCCGACACCAACGGTTCTCCCGAAGCTTGTGAGGAAGCTATGAATAACGGTAAGATTGCTTATCATGTAGGTTACAATATTGACTTTACTTCCGTTGCTCCTACCGCGAACTTGGTATCTTCCAAGATCAACTGGACGCCTTACTTTGTATATGCCTTCGGCAACGCGATGAAAGGCGAGGCCATTGATACCGATTGGTGCGCCGGTCTGGAAAAAGGCTCCGTTCTTTTGATGGGTTATAACGATGCCAATGTTACCGCTGAAATGAAGAGCCAGGTAGAAGAAGTTTCTCAAAAAATTCAAAGCGGCGAAGTAAAAGTATTTGATACTTCTACTTTTACCGTTACCAATACCGAGGTATTGGAACAAAACAATATTACTTCCGATATCTATAAAGTGGATGAAGAAGGACATCTTACCGAGTATATGGCCGATGCGGTTGCCGATGCAAACTATACGCCCGACACACAGGTCATTCAGGACGGCTGCTTCCAGGAATCTACCGTACGTTCCGCACCGTATTTCAACGTGATTATCGACGGTGTTATTTTGGATAAAGCTGAATAATTACGGGTTTTCAGTTTAGCGGAGGGCATAAACTCTCCGCTAAACATTTTCGTTTGCTTATAAAAAAGGTTGAATAAATTTTAACGTTTTTTATAAACAAATTATTTTTCTGTTTTTGGGGAGGGCTTTTATGGAGAACCACGCGGCGATAGAGCTGAAGGGAATTACCAAGCGTTTTGGATCCGTGGTTGCCAATGCCGATATCTCTCTTTCTGTCAATAAGGGAGAGATTCTTTCTGTTTTGGGGGAGAACGGCAGCGGAAAAACCACGCTGATGAATATGCTTTCGGGCATTTATCATCCTGACGAGGGACAAATTTTCGTTAACGGACAAGAGGCGATCATTAATTCGCCTCGAGACGCCTTTACGTATAAAATCGGTATGATTCACCAGCATTTTAAACTGGTAAACGTACTCACCGCAACGGAAAATATTATTTTAGGATTAAAAGAAAAAGGCAGATACAATGTAGCCAAAGCCGCCGTAAAAGTTCGGGAAATCTGCAAAGCCTACGGGTTTGAAATCGATCCGGAAAAAAAGATCTATGAAATGAGTGTTTCGGAAAAGCAGACGGTGGAGATTATTAAGGTAATTTATCGCGGAGCGGAAATTTTGATTTTAGATGAGCCTACGGCCGTACTGACGCCGCAGGAAACGGTCAAGCTGTTTGAAATTCTGCGCAACATGAAAAAAGACGGCAAATCAATTATTATCATTACGCATAAACTGCATGAAGTTTTAGAAATTTCAGATCGCGTAGCGGTACTGCGCAAGGGACGCTTTGTAGGAATGGTCGAAACCCGAAATGCAACGGAAAGTTCCCTGACGGAAATGATGGTAGGCAAAGCAATCAGCCTGAATATCGAGCGCACTCAACCGCACGACAATGTAACTCGTCTTACACTGACAAATGTAAGTATGGTGAACAAAGAAGGCGTAAGCGTACTGAAAAATGTAAATTTTACGGCTAAAGCAGGCGAAATTTTAGGCATTGCCGGAGTAGCGGGAAGCGGTCAGAAAGAGCTGCTGGAGGCGATTGCCGGATTGCAGCACATTCAAAGCGGCAGTATCCTTTATAACAATCCGCAAACCGGACAGGAGGAAAATTTAAGAGATAAAACGCCGCTGCAAATCAGGAATTTAGGCGTACGCCTTTCCTTTGTTCCGGAAGATCGTTTAGGTATGGGGCTTGTAGGCAATATGGGAATTACCGATAACGTAATGCTGCGCAGTTATAAAAAAGGAAAAGGTATTTTTCTGCATCGGAAACAGCCTAAAGATCTGGCAAGCCGCATTATCCGTGAGCTGGAGGTTGTTACCCCTGACAGTGAAACGCCGGTACGCCGCCTTTCAGGCGGAAATGTACAAAAGGTGCTGGTTGGGCGTGAAATTGCAGCGTCCCCCACGGTACTGATGGCCGCCTATCCGGTACGCGGTTTGGATATCAATTCTTCTTACACGATTTATAATCTTTTGAACAAACAAAAGGAAAACGGTACGGCCGTCATTTTTGTAGGCGAGGATTTGGATGTTTTGATAGAACTTTGTGACCGCATTTTAGTAATGTGTCATGGACAGATCAGCGGCGTAGTAGACGGACGCAACGTTACAAAAGAAGCAATCGGTTTAATGATGACTACGGTAAAAGAGAATAAGGAAAAGGAGGAGGCTTGATATGCACCATTCAAACAGTCATGAACCCTTGATACGGCTTTCCAAGCGAACGGATATTTCCGTTTTTAAAGCAATTTTGGTGCGAGCAATAGCCGTTATAACGGCACTGATTTTCTGCGCGGTGATCGTTATGCTGATTACCGGCGGCAAAACAGGATTTTTTGAGGTGTATTCCGAAATGTTTCGCGGTGCATTTGGCTCTACCAGAAGAATCACTATGCTGCTGCGTGATATTTCAGCGCTGCTGTGTATCGGTCTGGCGTTAGCACCGGCTTTTCGGATGCGGTTCTGGAATATCGGCGCTGAAGGACAAACCATTATCGGCGCGCTGGCGGCTGTGGCGATCATTAAGCTAATGCCCTCTCTTCCACTGCCGGCTATGCTGGCGGTTATGTTTCTGGTAAGTGTGATTGCCGGTGCGCTTTGGGCAATGATCCCCGCGTTTTTTAAAGCAAAATTCAACACTAATGAAACACTTTTTACCTTGATGATGAACTATGTTGCTATGCAGCTGGTCAGCTGCTGCGTGATTCTATGGGAGCGTCAGCCCGGATCCAACGACGTGGGTATTCTTCAAGGCGGCAGCTTTCCCAAAGTATTTGGGGTGGATTACGGCATCAACCTGATCGTGGTCGCGGTTTTGACGGCTATTGCCTATATCTATCTGAAATACTCTAAACAGGGCTATGAAATTGCCGTTGTGGGCGAAAGCGTCAGTACGGCAAAGTATATCGGCATTAATGTAAAAACGGTTATTATCCGAACTATGGCAATTTCCGGAGCCGTATGCGGCTTGGCCGGATTTTTACTGATCGCCGGCACGCATCATACCATCAATACCGGTATTGTGGACGGCGACGGCTTTACCGCCATTATTGTCGCTTGGCTGGCAAAGCTGAATCCTATTTTTATGCTGATGACTTCGTTCCTGGTTGTATTCCTGAACCGAGGAACGGCTCAAATTGCCTCCAGCTGCGGCCTCAACAGTTATGCTTCCGATATTATCATCGGCGTGATGCTCTTCTTTATTATCGGCTGTGAATTCTTTATCAATTATAAGGTTTCCTTCCGAAACGCGCATAAAAAGGAGGCGGAATAAAATGGAAACGATTGCATATTTTTTGCAGCGGGCGATTGCCCAAGCACTGCCGTTGCTCTACGGTTCCACAGGTGAAATCATTACCGAAAAATCAGGTAATTTGAATTTGGGAATCCCCGGAATCATGATTTCCGGCGGTGTCGCCGGCATGATCAGTGCCGTTATCTATGAAAAATCAGTAGAAAATCCCGTCGGCTGGATCAGCCTGTTGATTTCCTTTTGCTGCGCTATTCTTTTTGCCGCGCTGGTTTCGCTGATTTATTGCTTTCTTACCGTTACTCTGCGGGCAAACCAGAACGTTACGGGACTGGCAATTACAATTTTCGGTACCGGCTTTGGTAATTTCTTTGGCGGCGCTATCGGCAAATTATTGGGCGTACAGGATATTTCAATTCTGACAACAGTGGAGGCTTATAAGACGACATTGCCTTTTGCCAAAGACACCGGTATTTTGGGAACAATTTTTTTACAGCATGGGTTCTTGTTTCCGCTGGGGGTAATCATCGCGCTGGCGGCGGCATATATTATCAAGCGTACCCGTACGGGACTGAACCTACGCGCTGTGGGTGAAAATCCTGCTACGGCCGACGCAGCGGGAATTAACGTAACCAAATACAAGTATCTCGCTACCTGTATCGGCGGCGCTATTGCCGGGTTAGGCGGCCTGTACTATGTAATGGATTATTCCCGCGGCACCTGGGATACACAAAGTTTCGGTGAGCGCGGATGGCTTTCGATTGCTTTGGTCATCTTTGTGCTATGGAGGCCTAACTGGGCGCTTTTAGGTTCCTTTGTATTCGGCGGACTGTATATTGCCGATGTGTACGTACCGGGTCTCTCCGGCGCGACTAAGGAACTTTTTAAAATGCTGCCCTATGTCGTTACCATCATCGTACTTATTTGCACCAGTTTTACAAAAAAGAAAGAGAATCAGCCACCTGAGAGTTTAGGTGTGCCTTATTTCCGAGAGGATCGATAAAAAGGCGGCGCGCTTTTTTGCGCTGCCGCCGAAAAAGATAAAGCCGAAATCACACTGTTTTTTCAAAAAAGAAGCACCGTCCGATGATAATTTTCGGATGGTGCCGTTTTTTTGTGTAAAAAAGTTTTATCATGCCGCGTCTACGCGTAAAACCATAACGGTCATATCGTCATCAATTTTTGTTTCCTTCGCGCTTTCCAATAGCTGTTCCGCCAGCTGTTTGGTATCCTGCGGACGGTACTGAGTAAGCATTCGGCTGATCATATCCTCTTCACCGCGGCAGAGACCGTCATATACGCCGTCGCTCAGCAATATGATAATGTCTCCGTTTTGTACCAGCTTTTTTGTCGTGGTGGGATTGATTTTAGAAACAATCCCCATAGGCAGCGCTCCGGCTTCCACTTTTTCTACTTTTCCATCCCTTACAATATATCCGGGCACCGCACCGATCTTTGTCCAATATAAAATACCGTCTTCTAAGTTGAATTCGGCAACGTCCATTGTAGAATACGCTTCCTTATCGCCTTTTAAAAGCAAAAGCTGATTCATTGCCTTGAACATATCGTTGCGTTTCATCTGAGTAGCGGTAAAAGCTTCTAAAAGATCCAGCGCACTTTCACTTTCTTTGGCGGCTTTTTCCCCGCTGCCGGCGCCGTCGCTGATGGCGGCAATATATTTATCATTGTTCACATTGCAAAAAGTAAAGGAGTCTCCGCAAACCTCTTCCCCGTTCTTACTTTTTCTGCAGGCATAGGCGTCAATTTTGAATCGGGGCTCAGCGGCAAAAGTACCGGTAAATCCGCCGTTTTTATTCATACCGCCGCTTAAACACCGATACTTGCCTAAAAATCCGGCTTCCAGCGCGTTACATATTTTATTTTGCGTATCTTTTGTGCATTCTTTTAAGGTGATCTGAAGAGAATGACTTTCTCCGTTTTTTCGGCAGACTACCTGCTTGACACCGCCGATGCGCGAAGCAAGCACTTCCTTTACCGCCAGCTCCCGCTCCTTATCAAATTGCGGCAATTCCGAAAGGTCCTCCGCCAAAGAAAAAAGCATTTCCGATATACTTCTTAACTGCTGCGCCATCTCCATGCTTTCATCGGGATTTTCCCGCCGCGCTTTGACCAAGGTTCTGAATTGAAGCTTCATGCCCTCCATCAGTTCCATCGGCCGAACGCAGCGTGCGGTCAGCGTCAGGGGTAAACCGGAAAGTTTTTCCCGTTCTATCAGCTCGTCGGCCGCTTGCCCCAGCTCAATCAGGGTATCGCTTTTGCGGCTTTTCAAGCAATATTCGCATTTATCGCATTCCCGGCAGATCTGTACGGTTCTTTCGATCAGCTCGCTGCGAAATTCCTGATTTCTTGAAGCCGCCGTAAAGGCTTTGGAAAGTTCGGCATACATCCGGCCGGCGCCTTTTAATTTTTCGCTTTGCTGCTGCCGCAATCCTTCGATATAACTCATTTCCAGATCATTTACGCCTGAACGTACACCGGCCAGCCTCCGGAGGCGTTCAATCCACTCCGCTTTTAAAAACACAGTATAGGCGCAGCCTAATACAAGATTCACAATACCCATGCTGATCGCAAAGGTATTTAAAAAGAAAAGGCTGATCAGCATGTCCCCCAGCAAAAATCCCAGCAGAATTCCCCCTTTTTTAGAAGACAGAATTCCCGCAAAAATTCCCCCCGCTATCAGACATAATGCTACAGTAGAATCACCGCCTTTTACCACCCACATAATGCCGCAGGTGGAAGCCCACACACTGCCGGCGCCTTCAAAGGCACAAACAGCAAGAGCAGAAGAAAACAGCAATGCGAATATACACAGATTAAATCCGAAAAAATCCGTGCGCGGTAGGCTGGAAAGAATCAGCCCGCCTACACAGCCTAAGGCCAAAATATCGGCACGCTCTAAGCTCAGTCGGCTTTCCAGCTGTGAAACCGACAGCACAATACGTTTCAGCAGCGGAATCAAGCATACGGCCAGCAAGCCGGAGAAAATCTGAAATACGCGCTCATAAAAATCAATATGTAAAACCAGCGCCGGTACGGCGTAAGCCAAAAATACAAACAGCTGACGCCAAAGCATGGATTGTACCTTTTTCCTTTTCAGCAGCAAAAGCGGCGGCAGCAGTAAGACCAGCGGCAAAAGCGCCAAAAGCATTTCTCCGACGTTTATACCGGTGGAAACAGCACCGATCGCGGCTCCGAAAAAGAGAAAAGAAAACCAGCGGCTTTCATTCAGCACGCATAGCAGCGCGCCCCCAAAGGGATACATATCCTGCAAAAAATCACACCGGGCAGCCAATAATCCGCATAAAACAGCCAGTGCGGGTTTTCCCCACTGTTTCATAGTTGTTTCACCATCCACTACGGTTTTTTTATGATTATAGGGTACAAGCCCTAAACAGAATGTCGTTTGGTGGATGGTGAAATTTGTAAGCGTATCTGAATTTCCGTTATAAATCGTCAGCATCCTGCACCGGAGGACCGCCGCTTTCGCTCATTCCCGTATAGCTTCCTTCAACATCCGACGGAATATTGTTGTCATGAACCATAGATTTCTTCTTTTTTTTCATAAATAAGCTCCTTTTTCATTATTTGCTTTATATTTTTTGCCGTTTATGCTACAATTATAACAGCAATTGCTTTAGGAGGTATTATGGAACAAAAAAAATTGAGTGAGCTTGCCGTAAACGACAGCTTTGAAGGGTATGTACTGATCAAATCCTTTCAGGTAAAAACCGGCCAAACCGGTAAAAATTTTGTTGATTTAACGATAGCTGACGCGCACGGGGAAATGAACGCCAAGATATGGAACTATAACGAAGCGCAGTTTGCCGGATATAAAATCAATATGCTGGTAAAGGTACGCGGACTTGTGGTAGCGTGGATGAATGCCCTGCAATTGAAAATTGAGCGGATACGGCCTTTAAAGGATTCCGATCCGGTTTCTATCAATGATTTTGTTCCCTCGGCGCCTAAAAGCGGGGAAGAAATGTTTGCCGTTTTGCAGGAATACATCGCGCGTATCCGTCAGAAAGATATCCGTGATATTGTTACCTATGTGGTAGAAGCGGTCAAAGATAAACTGCTGTATTATCCTGCCGCGCAGGCCAATCATCATTCGGTGCGCTGTGGGTTGCTGTATCATACTACCACCATGCTCGCGGCGGCGGAGGCCATGTGCAATATCTATACAGAGTTAGATCCTGACTGGCTCTATGCCGGTGTGATTCTGCATGATATTGAAAAAACCGACGAAATGACAGCTTCTGAATTGGGGCTTGTCAGCGATTATACCATGAAAGGACTTCTGCTGGGACATATTGTGCAGGGACCGCTGATCATTGCGGAAGCGGCAAAGGCCGTAGGCGCCCGTGAACAGACGACAGTGCTTTTGCAGCATATGCTTATTTCTCATCATTATGAGCCCGAATTCGGAGCCATTCGGCGGCCGATGTTCCCGGAAGCGGAAATGCTGCACTATTTGGATATGATCGACGCCAGAATGTTCGACTTCCGAAAAGCGCTCGCCGATGTGCAGGCCGGCGGTTTTTCGGAAAGACAGTGGCTGCTGCATAACCGGCGCCTGTATAAAAGAAAAGAATAAAAAAAGCCCTCCGCTCATATTCTTTTAGCGGAGGGATTTTTTTATGGAGAATAACGAAAATCGCTATGCCCGCCAAGTAGAGCAGGCATATAAGAACTGGCAGCAGGCCATACACGTATTTAATAACGCGATCACCAAGGAAGATATCGATTTTGCCATATACAATCTGGAAGCCAAACGAAAACAATACCTTCGTATTTTAAATAATGTACGTAATCACGCCGCAGCGGATATACCGCCGCAAGAAACAACACAGATCCATGAAGAGGATTTTACATAGATACCTCTTTTCTTTTTCAAAAACGCCTGTCAAGATATCGCTTGACAGGCATTTTTTAAGACTCTTATCGAAAGATAATATCGTTTCTTCCCGGACCGTTAGAAACGATTTTTATGGGGAACCCGATCTCTTTTTCCGCAAATTCGATATATCTTCGGCAGTTATCGGGAAGATCTTGATAACGCTTAATTCCCCGAATATCACACTTCCAGCCCGGTAATACGGTAAGAACCGGTTTGGCGGTATTTAATTGATCTGTCGTGGGGAAATTTTTAATTATTTTGCCTCCGCAATCATAGGCCGTACATACGGGAATTTCATCCAAATAGCCCAGAACGTCTAATACGGTAAAGGCAACTTGTGTTGTTCCCTGTACCATACAGCCGTAACGGGTAGCCACGCAATCGAACCAGCCCACCCGCCTGGGACGTCCGGTCGTGGCGCCGTATTCCCCGCCGTCACCGCCGCGTCTGCGCAATTCTTCCGCCTCCTGACCGAAAAGCTCACTGACAAAGGCTCCCGCGCCCACAGCCGAAGAATAGGCTTTTACGACCGTTATAATATCCTTGATCTCATAGGGCGGAATGCAGGCGCCACAAGCGCCGTAACCGGCAATTGTAGGAGAACTGGTCGTAAAGGGATAAATTCCGAATTCCGGATCTTTCAGCGATCCCAATTGTCCTTCCAGAAGAATTTTTTTCCCTTGAGCAATGGCTTCATGCATGAAGGGAACGGTATCTACCACATAAGGGCGGATCATTTCACGCCACTCTTTTACGGTTTCAAAAAGCTCGTCGGGATTGATTTTCGGTTTATGGTAAACATGCTCTAAAATGAGATTTTTAATTTCCAGTACATTCTCTATCTTTTCCCTTAGCGCGCTTTCTTCCTGCAGAAGTTCCCAAACCTGAAAACCGATTTTTGCGTATTTATCGGAGTAAAACGGAGCGATCCCGCTCTTCGTAGAGCCAAACTGACGACTGGCAAGACGCTCCTCCTCGTAAGTATCCAGTAAAATATGATAAGGCATCAGTACTTGAGCCCGATTGGAAATTACTAAATTCGGACGCGGCACCCCTCTGTCCACAAGGGATTGTATTTCGGCAAAGAGCTTGGGAATATCCAGCGCCACGCCATTGCCGATCATATTGGTAACATTGCTGTTGAAGGAGCCTGAAGGCAGTAAATGCAATGCAAACTTGCCGTACTCATTTACAATGGTGTGTCCGGCGTTAGCACCGCCTTGATACCGAATCACGATATCGGCGTCTTTTGCCAGCATATCGGTGATCTTTCCCTTGCCTTCATCGCCCCAATTGGCACCCACTACTGCTCTTACCATATTCAAATTTCTCCTTTAAAAAATTTTTCTTCCCATATACACGCCCATGGCCGAAGCCATCATCAATCCGCGCGTCCAACCGCTGGAATCTCCAAGACAATACAGCCCCGATATACTGGTAGTAAGGTCTTTATCCATCTTTACGCGGTTGCTGTAAAATTTAAGTTCCGGTGAATAGAGCAGGGTTTCCGTAGAAGCAAAGCCCGGCACTACATGATCCAGCGCTTTGATAAAATTAATAATATTCATCATGGCGCGATACGGCATAGCTGCTGTAATATCGCCGGCAACAGCATCCGGAAGTGTGGGCTTCAGGTTGGACTGTGCCAGCTCTTTCTGCCAGGTACGCTTACCGTCTAAAATATCACCGAAGCGCTGCACAAGAATATGTCCGGCGCCTAACATATTCGCCAGTTCCCCTACTTTTTGGGCATATTCGATGGGTTGATTAAACGGCACCGAAAAATTATGCGAAACCAAAATAGCCAAATTGGTGTTATTGGATTTTAATTCTTTATATGAATGGCCGTTTACCACGGCAAGATCGTTATCATAATTTTCCTGACTGACAAAACCGCCGGGATTTTGACAAAAGGTACGCACTTTATTTTTAAAGGGCTGAGGATAGCCGATAAGCTTGGATTCATACAGCACCTCATTGACCTTTTCCATAATTTCATTGCGGACTTCCACACGTACACCGATATCCACCGTTCCCGGCTCATGAGCAATTCCGTGCTCGGCGCAGATATGTTCCAACCATTCGGCACCTCGCCGGCCGGTAGCGACAACGACGCTTTGGGCATGAATTTCAAATTTTTCTTTGCCGTTCTCCACATAAGCACCGCTGCACACATTACCGGAAAGAATCAAATTGGTACACTCGCAGCCGAACATCATTTCCACGCCGTTTTGCAGCAGATACTGCTCAATGGCGTAATAAATATTTTGGGCTTTTTCCGTACCTAAATGGCGAATCGGACAGTCTACCAGCTTTAAGCCTGCCTGGATCGCTCGCTTTCTGATTTGCTTTACTTCTTCATCGTTGCCCACACCCTCTACCTTGGTGTCCGCACCGAACTCCAAATAAATAGAATCTGCATAATGAATCAGCGCCTGTGCTTCCTCTTCGCCTATCAAATTCGGAAAATCTCCGCCTACATCAGGGGAAAGCGAGAGTTTTCCGTCGGAAAAAGCGCCCGCGCCGGAAAAACCCGTTGTAATATGACAATAGGGCTTGCAATTCATACATTGATGTGTCTTTGCCTTGGGGCAGCGGCGTTTTTCTACGGGCTGTCCTTTTTCTACAATAAGAATACTTTTTTTGCTTCCCTTTCTCAGCATTTCCAGCGCAGTAAAGATTCCGGCCGGCCCTGCACCGATTATCAGCACGTCCTTTTTTATCATAAAACCGCTCCTTTGGGTCTGCACGGGGCAGAATGTTTTGTTGCCAAGCAACCCAAGCTGTAATTATATAAGAAAACAGCTGTTTTGTCAAGGAATGAATGTTTTTGCAAGGTAATACTATTGTATGTGTCACAATGATGAGTGACAGAAGAAAAAAAGAGTAGCGAATAGAAGAGACATGTGCTA
>CAJKLB010000040.1 GCA_905200615.1 uncultured Selenomonadales bacterium
TATTGATATATTTTAAAGAGAATACGAAAAGTTTTTAATAGAGCGGAGGTTTTTTTATGGCAAAACATTTTTTTACATCGGAATCTGTTACGGAGGGACATCCGGATAAGATCTGCGATCAGATTTCCGACGCCATACTGGATACGATTTTTGAACAAGACCCCTATGCCCGCGTAGCTTGCGAGGTCTGCTGCACCACAGGCTTAATTCTTATTATGGGTGAAATTACGACAACCGCCCAGCCGGATGTACAGCAAACGGCACGGAAGGTGGTGCTAGATATCGGTTATGACCGGGCTAAATACGGCTTTGACGGACATACTTGCGGCGTAATTACCGCACTGGATAAACAGTCGCCGGATATTTCCATGGGCGTCAGTCAGGCACTGGAGCAGAAAAACGGCGAGAGTGACGCTAAATTTTCTACCGGCGCCGGCGATCAGGGGATTATTTTCGGGTATGCCTGCAATGAAACCAAGGAATTGATGCCGCTGCCGATTTCTTTGGCGCATCAGTTGGCTAAGCAGCTGACCAAGGTGCGTAAACAGGGTGTTTTGGGATACCTTCGTCCCGACGGAAAAACGCAGGTGACTGTGGAGTATGATAACGGCATCCCTGTACGGGTGGATGCGATAGTCGTATCCTCTCAGCACGCGCCGGAGACGGAAATGGAACAGATCCGCCGGGATATTATCGAACAGGTCATCAATCCGGTCATTCCTGCGCAGATGATGGATGAAAATACAAAAATCTTTATTAATCCCACCGGCCGGTTTGTCATCGGCGGTCCGCAGGGGGACAGCGGGTTGACGGGACGCAAAATTATCGTAGATACTTACGGCGGTTATTCCCGTCACGGCGGCGGTGCGTTTTCGGGCAAGGATCCGACGAAAGTGGACCGCAGCGCGGCTTATTTCGCGCGGTATATCGCCAAAAATATTGTAGCTTCCGGCGCGGCCGATAAGTGCGAGGTTCAGCTGGCCTATGCTATCGGCGTAGCACGTCCGGTTTCGGTGTTGGTTGAAACTTTCGGTACCACAAAAGTGGAAGAAGAGAAACTTGCCGACGCGGTAAATACCTTGTTTGATATGCGTCCGGACGCAATTATTGAAAAACTGCAGCTTCGCCGTCCTATTTATCGGCAGCTTGCCGCTTACGGTCATATGGGCCGGGAAGAGCTGGGCGTAAAATGGGAAGAGACAGATATGGCGGAAAAAATACAGAAATATTTGGGAATATAAGGAGAACAGAATGGGATTTTTGGGTATCTTTGGTGATAATACAGCCCAGCAGCTTAGAAAAATCGAAAAAATTGTCAGCAAGATAGAAGCGCTGGAAGAATACATGAAGGGGATGGGCGACGAGGCGTTGCGGAATAAAACCGATGAATTCCGCAGCCGGCTGCAAAGCGGTAAGGAAACGTTGGATGATCTTTTGCCGGAAGCCTTTGCCGTTGTCCGTGAGGCCGCCTGGCGTGTGCTTGGATTGCGGCCGTTTCATGTGCAGCTGATCGGCGCGGTGGTGCTGCATCAGGGGCGGATTGCCGAGATGCGCACCGGTGAAGGAAAAACGCTTACCGCAACGCTGCCGGCGTATCTGAACGCGCTTTCCGGACAGGGCGTGCATATTGTTACGGTAAACGAGTATCTGGCCGGATATCAGTCTGAAATGATGAGCAAGCTTTTCGGCTTTTTAGGCATGACGGTAGGGAATATTTACAACGGTATGAGCCGAGCCGATCGGCAGGCAGCGTATAATGCCGATGTTACCTACGGAACCAACAGCGAATTCGGCTTTGACTATCTGCGTGACAATATGGCCGTTCGCGGCAGCGATCGTTCTCAGCGCAAGCTGAATTTTGCCATTGTGGATGAGGTAGACAGTATTTTGATTGATGAGGCTAGAACGCCTTTGATTATTTCTGGAATGGGCGGAGAATCTTCGGAAATGTACGGCAAAGCCAATGCCATCGTTAAGGGATTCCGTGGCCTTGCGGAAAAGGAGAACCGGGGCAAGCTGGATCTTGTGGATGAGGAATATGAAAAGGAACGGCTGAAATACGATTTTACTATCGATGAAAAAGCTCGTACGGTTTCCCTGACCGAGCCGGGCGTGGCAAAGGTGGAAAAAGCTCTTGGTATTGAAGACCTTTCCGATCCGGCCAATACGGAGTTGGCTCATTTTATCAATCAGGCATTAAAAGCCAATTTCCTCTTTAAGCGGGATCGTGACTATGTGGTTACCGATGACGGACAGGTTAAAATCGTAGATGAATTTACCGGCCGTATCTTGGAGGGCAGACGGTACAGCGAGGGCCTGCATCAGGCGATCGAAGCCAAGGAAAACGTAAAAGTAGCTCAGGAAAATCAGACGCTTGCCACTATCACGTATCAGAATTATTTCAGAATGTATAAAAAACTTTCCGGTATGACCGGTACCGCCAAGACGGAGGAGGAAGAATTCCAAGGGATTTACGGATTGGATGTTGTGTGCGTTCCCACCAATAAGCCTATGATCCGTAAGGATTTAAACGATAGGCTGTATAAGACCGTGCAGGATAAATTTGCCGCCGTGGTGGAGGAAGTAATCGCCCGCCACGAGACGGGACAGCCTGTTTTGGTGGGTACCGTTTCCGTGGAAATCAGTGAAAAAATCAGTGATATGCTGCGTCGGCGGGGAATTAAGCATGAGGTGCTTAATGCGAAGCATCATGCAAAAGAAGCCGAGATTGTTGCGCAGGCAGGACGTTTGGGCGCGGTAACCATTGCTACCAACATGGCCGGACGCGGTACGGATATTCTTTTGGGCGGCAACCCCGATTTTATGGCGCGTAAAGAATTGAAAGGCCGGGGGTACGAAGAGGAAAAAATCGACCTTGCTACCGGACATCAGAACACGGACGACGAGGAAATTCTGGCGTTAAGGGATGAGTATAACCGGCTGCTGGCCGAATATAAAAAGCTGACCGATGAGGAGCATATAAAAGTAGTAGAAACCGGCGGCCTTTGTATTTTAGGTACCGAGCGGCATGAAAGCCGGCGTATCGATAACCAGCTGCGCGGCCGTTCCGGACGGCAGGGAGATCCGGGTGTAAGCTGCTTCTTTATTTCCTTTGAGGATGATTTGATGCGCTTGTTCGGCGGAGATAAAATGAAGATGATTGCTTCCCGTGCTATGGGCAGTGAAACAATGGTGGAAGCGGGCATGCTTTCCAAAGCGATTGAAAATGCTCAAAAGCGTGTGGAAGGGCGGAACTTCTCCATTCGTAAAAATGTTTTGCAGTATGATGACGTGATGAATAAACAGCGTGAATTGATTTATTCACAGCGCCGCCGCGTTCTCGAAGGAGAGGATGTTTCCGAATCCATTTTGGATATGACCGATAGAGTTATTGAACGCACCGTACATCAGTTTACCGCTGATGCCGATAAAAATCAATGGAATATCAGCGGTCTGCTGGAGGAGCTTAAGCACATCTGTATTTCCCGCGAGGTGGAAAAGACTGAACTGGAAGGCCTTTCCCGTGAGGATATGATAGAAAAACTGCGTGAACTTGCCCGCGCGCGTTATGAAAAGCGAGCCAAAGAACTTGCTGAGGCAGGGCTGAGCATTAAGGATGTGGAACGGTTTGCGCTTCTGCAGTCGGTAGATCGGCACTGGATGGATCATATCGATGCGATGGATCAGCTGCGGCAGGGAATTTCGCTGCGCTCTATGGCACAGAGAGATCCGCTGCAGGAATTTAAGATGGAAAGTTATGATATGTTTGAGGAGATGACCCGCTGTATTCAGGAGGACGCCGTACGGCTTTCGTTTAACGCCATGATTTCCGTAAACGCGCGTCCCAAAGCACCGAAAATTACCGGTGAGGGAAAGGCCGGAGACGCTCCGGCACGTCCGAAAAAGGCGGGACAGGCAGTCAGCGCGCCCAAGGTGGGCAGAAATGATCCCTGTCCATGTGGCAGCGGAAAAAAGTATAAACATTGCTGCGGTGCAGCAAAATGAATATATAGCCTAAAGGGCCTAAGGAGATGAGAAATTTGATAGAGTTCGATTCATTCAAGCAGCGCGCGGCGCAGGCAGCCGCCAATATCAAATTGGCAGGTGAGTCCCTTTAACCCGGAAGGGATGAAGGAGAGAATCTTAGAGCTGAACGAGGAAATGGCCGAGCCGGATTTTTGGAATAATCCGGAAAAAGCACAGGCAAAAAACAAAGAACTCGCGCATTTGGAAAATAAGGTAAAGGAATTGGAAGGCTTTGAAAAACGCCTGGAGGATATCGAGGCGATGATTGAGCTTGGCATGGAAATGGATGATGCCGATACGGCCGCGGAGGTAGAAAAAGAGCTTTCTTCTCTGGAGGAAGGAATCGAGCGGCTTCAGTTGGAAACCATGCTTACCGGCGAATATGACGCCAATAACGCTATTTTGACGTTGCATGCGGGAGCGGGCGGCACCGAGGCACAGGACTGGACCGATATGCTTTTCCGAATGTACCGTCGGTATTGCGAGAAAAGCGGATATCAGGTGGAAATTCTGGATTATCTGGCCGGTGATGAGGCCGGGGTGAAAAGCGTGACCTTTCGCGCCGCTGGTGAAAACGCCTACGGATTTTTGAAAGCGGAAAAAGGCGTGCATCGGCTGGTACGGATTTCTCCTTTTGACGCGAACAGCCGCAGGCATACTTCCTTTTCGGCTTTGGAGGTCATGCCGGAAATTGAAGACGAGGGCGCTATTGTGATTCCGCCGGAAGATATTGAGATTGAAACCCGGCGTTCCACCGGCGCGGGCGGACAGCATATTAATAAAACCGAGTCGGCGATCCGCATTCTTCACAAGCCTACCGGCATTATCGTGCAGTGTCAACAAGAGCGTTCGCAGATACAAAACCGTGAAACGGCGATGAATATGCTTCGCTCCAAGCTGATTGAGCTGCGGGAGCGCGAGCGGGAGGAAAAAGAACTGGAGCTGCGCGGTGATATAAAAAAAATCGAATGGGGCAGTCAGATCCGTTCGTATGTGTTCCATCCCTATAATATGGTAAAGGATCATCGCACCAATGTGGAAACTTCGAATATTCAGGCGGTAATGGACGGAGACTTGGATCCGTTTATCCGCGCCTATTTAGGCAAAAAGGATAAGGAATGAAAGTAAAAAGTACGGCCATGCAAAAAATTTTCGGCTTTTTGATTGGGCTGCTTATGGTATATGCCGCGTTTTTTTCGGCGTTTTCTTCCATGCTTTACAGCCCTTCGTTTTATTTGAAGCAGGATGCCCGTTATCATATTACGCAGACTGCCGAATTGCGAAATGCCGATGAATACCGAAAAATTTATGACACGGTTATGAACGCTTTGAAAAGCGGAACCGACGAAGCGAAAACCGCGGTTGTAGTTAAAAAAGGCTATGCGGAGGATTTTTCCGATACCGTTGTTTCCGTGGGCAGCTTTACGCTTACAAAGGAATGGCACCTGTTTTCAGCGGATTTCACACTTAGCCGAAAGTATTTTGAAACCTTGAACAAACTGTATGATTGCGGTTATGATGAGGCACGCACGTTTTCTGTTAAATTTTTCAGCGGCGCCGCGGAAACGGCCTTTATGCTGGATGATTTTACATTGGTACAGGACGGCGAAGAAGCGCTGCTGGCAAGCTCTGATGCGGAGAGTGAAGAACTGCCCGGCTGGCGTGTTTTTTCACGGGGCGACGGAAGGGTGGAAAAAGTGCAGGAAGGGGCAAACAACTCCGTGGGTGCGGTGCTTTTTACACCTGACAGCACCGAAAGTATTTTGGCTTTTGCTCCCGGTGAAAAGGTAAGCGCGCTTGCCGCACAGGGAGAGCAAGTGCACTGCCGTATTTCCTTTTTTGCCCGTCTGCCTCTGGAGGCGGAAGCGGAAAATACAGAAGTTACCGTACAGTTTGCCTCCGGCAAGGAGAGTACGGCTGCTTCGGCGGCTGAAATCGTGGGCGGAGAACACAGACCCATGTTTGGCGCCAATGAGCTTGCACGGCTTGAAAAGGGATATCGTCTGCTGCTCGCGGGCAATATTCTGCGCTGGACGGCATTGGGCGTTTCTTTGGCGCTTGTTATTATCATCTTGGTAAAGGATCATCGCAAGGGGCTGCGCGGTGTCGGAGCGGTCTGCCTGCTTACAGTACTTTTGCTGCTTATTCTGCTGGACGGCACGGTGATGATTTGTATGAGCCGAACAGCCGAACTGCAGCAAAGTCTTTACGGCGTTTTAGGAGCGGCGCCCATGGACGGAGAATTTTTACCTTTGGTGATGGGCAGTAATTATATCAATGATTTTATAAAAGGATTTTTATCGTTTTTCACGTTTATCATGTGTATTCCCGTAGCGGCTTCGTTGCTGTTGCTTCGGCTTTCGGTGGTAAAAGATGATTTTACAAACGATGATTATATGTATCAGTAATGACGTATTTTGAAGTTGCGGAAAAAAAAGCGAAAGAGCTAAGAGAAAAAAACAGTGCGCTGCTTTTGGCTATCGAATCTTCTTGTGATGAAACCGGAGCGGCCGTGATAAAGGACGGCCGAACGGTTTTAAGCAATGTGATTGCCACGCAGATCCCTGTACATAAAAAGTACGGCGGCGTCGTGCCGGAGATTGCTTCGCGCAGTCATACCGAGGCGCTGGTTCCTGTGGTGGAACAGGCACTGGAGGATGCCGGTGTAGATTTTGCCGATCTGGAGGCGATTGCCGTTACACAGGGCCCCGGACTGATCGGCGCTTTGCTGACGGGCGTGAATTATGCCAAGGCATTGGCTTACAGCCTGAAGCTGCCGCTGGTGGGTGTGCATCATATTCAGGGACATATCTGTGCTAATTTTATTACATATCCGCAATTAAAGCCGCCGTTTATGGCGCTTGCCGTCTCGGGCGGCCACAGCCATATCTTAAAGGTAAATGATTATTGTGATTTTTCTCTTTTCGGTGCCACGCGGGACGACGCCGCAGGCGAGGCTTTTGATAAAGCCGCGCGCGTGCTGGGACTGGGATATCCCGGGGGCGCGGCTATTGACGCGCTGGCACGGCAGGGCAATCCGGATGCCTTCCGTTTTGCTACCAGCTTAGAGCGGGAGGAAAATTATGATTTTTCTTTCAGTGGTATGAAAACAGCGGTAATCAATTTAGTGCATCAGTTTGAGCAGAAAGGACAGGCGGCGCCCGCGGCGGATATCGCGGCAAGTTTCCAGGCGGGCATTGTGCGAATGCTTGTTGAAAAAGCGGTAAAGGCTGCCGTTGATACGCGCTGTGATAAGCTTGTACTTGCCGGCGGTGTAGCGGCGAATACCCGTCTGCGGCAGGAGTTGGAACGAATGTGCCGTGCCGGGGGGATTGTACTTTATGCGCCGGAACCCAAGCTTTGTACCGATAACGCGGCCATGATCGGAGCGGCCGGATTTTATACTTTAATGCAGGGCAGAATTTCCGGTTTGGATATGAACGCCTTTGCTACCGGCGGACTTCGCGAGTTTTATGAGGAGGAAAAACAGAATGTGTGAGAAAAAAACCTATTATATATCAACGCCGATTTATTATCCCAGTGATAATCTTCATATCGGTCACAGTTACTGCTCGGTTGCGGCCGATACCATCGCACGTTTTAAGCGCATGCAGGGATACGACGTCTATTTTTTGACCGGTACGGATGAGCATGGGCAGAAGATTGAACGCAAGGCTGCTCAGGTGGGAAAAACACCCAAGGACTACGTGGACGGCATTGTGGCCAATGTGAAGAAACTGTGGGAACTGATGGACGTTTCCTACGATGGTTTTATTCGCACCACCGACGACTATCACGTTGCGGCTGTGCAGAAAATTTTTAAAAAACTTTATGATCAGGGCGATATCTATAAGGCCGAATATGAGGGCTGGTATTGTACCCCCTGCGAAAGCTTTTGGACCGAAACTCAGCTTGTGGACGGAAAGTGCCCGGACTGCGGCCGACCGGTGGAACTTACGCGGGAGGAGAGCTATTTCTTCCGTCTGTCTAAGTATCAGGATCGTATCATCGAGCATATTAAAACGCATCCTGATTTTATTCAGCCGCCTTCCCGCGCGAAAGAAATGCTGAATAATTTTCTCTTGCCTGGTCTGGAAGATCTGTGCGTTTCCCGTACCAGCATCAAATGGGGGATTCCCGTTACCTTTGATGAAAAGCATGTAGTGTATGTATGGATTGACGCGCTGAGCAATTATATTACGAAATTGGGATATTTGAGCGGGGATGATTCCCTGCTGAAAAAATATTGGCCCGCGGATGTCCATCTTGTAGGAAAGGAGATCGTACGCTTTCATACAATCATCTGGCCCGCGATGCTGATGGCGCTGGATCTTCCGCTGCCCAAGCAGGTATTCGGCCACGGCTGGCTGGTATTCGGCGGCGAAAAGATGAGCAAGAGCCGCGGCAACGTGGTGGATCCGGTGGTGCTGTGCGAAAAATACGGTGTGGACGCGATTCGCTATTTCCTGATGCGGGAGATGCCTTTCGGTATGGACGGCAATTTTACCAATGAAGCGCTTTTTGCCAGGATCAACAGCGATCTGGCCAATGACTTGGGAAATTTAGTCAGCCGCACCTGCGCGATGATAGAAAAATATTTCGGCGGCGTTTTACCCGCACCGGGCGAGACGGCGGATCCGGATGGCGAGCTGATTGCTTTGGCGGAGGCCACGCTGCCGGCGGTGGAGAAAAAGATGGATGAATTCCAGTTCTCTCTGGCCCTTACGGAAATTTGGAAACTGATTTCCCGCTGCAATAAATATATCGACGAGACCATGCCATGGGCATTGGCCAAGGATGAGAGTAAAAAGAGCCGGCTGGCAACGGTGATGTATAATTTGGCTGAGACCGTCAGAATAATCAGTGTGCTGATCGCGCCGGTGATGACGAAGACTCCTCAAAAAATTCAGGCTTCAATGGGTATTCCTCAAGAGCTTGCTACTTTGGAGAGTATTCGGCGCTTCGGTGGCATTCGTCCGGGCAGCCCGGTAAAGAAAATGGAGCTTTTGTTCCCGCGCATTGATATTGAGGCGGAATTTGCGGCGCAGGAAGCGGAAAAAGCGCAGAAAAAAGAAGAGAAAAAACCGGCGGCGGAGCCGGTGGCGCAGGGAACGATCACCATTGAGGATTTTGCAAAGGTATCGTTAAAAACCGCAAAAGTGCTGGAATGTGAAAAATTAGAGGGGTCGGATAAATTACTAAAGATGAAGCTTACTTGCGGTGACGGCGAGCGCACGGTGGTTTCCGGGATTGCTAAATGGTACACACCCCAGGAGATGGTGGGTAAAACCGTGGTGTTGGTAGCCAATTTGAAGCCCGCAAAACTGCGGGGAGTTGTAAGTGAGGGTATGATTCTCTGCAGTGAGGATGAAAACGGCCGTCTCAGTCTGATAGCACCCGAACAGGCGATGCCTGCCGGCGCAGTGGTACGCTGATGCGGCTGATTGATGTTCACTGTCACTATGAGGACAGCCGTTTTGACGCGGACCGTGCGGAGGTTTTGGAAAAAATTCAAAAAGCCGGCATTATCACCGTAGACGCCGGCTGTAGTTTGAAAGAGAGCCGTAAAGCCTGCGGTTATGCGGAGAAATATTCCAATATCTATTTTTGTGCCGGCATTCATCCGGAAAACGCGCCAGAGTTTTCCCCGGCTGTCCTGGAGGAACTGAAAAAACTTTGGAAGCACGAAAAATGCGTGGGCGTGGGAGAAATCGGGCTAGATTATTATTGGAGTGAAAATCCCCCCAAAAGCGTACAGCAGGAAGTGTTTTTGGCTCAGGCGGCCGCGGCAAAGCAGGTAGGCTTACCGGTAGTGATTCATTGCCGTGAAGCCGTCGGCGATATGACGCGGCTGGTGCGCGCGCATGATATTTCTTTCGGTATCATGCATTGCTTTTCCGAGAGCAAAGAGACGGCAAAAATTTATTTGGATCAAGGACTGTATTTTTCTTTCGGAGGCACCTCTACCTTTAAAAACGCTGTGCGCGCGGTAGAAAATTTACGTTATCTTCCGCGCGATCGTGTATTGCTGGAGACGGACAGTCCCTATTTGACGCCGGTGCCGAAGCGGGGACAGCGGAATGACTCGGGAAACCTTATCTATATTGCCGAGAATTTAGGCCGTCTTTGGGGCGTTTCCCCGGAGGAGGCAGCGGAAATTACCTTTCAAAACGCCTGCCGGTTGTTTGGGCGCGCGTTTTAGATCAAAATGCGCGGCGTAATTTTTTGAGTGCAGAGGGAGTTCTTTATGAAAATATCTACGGAAATCGGTTCGGCGGCGAATATTGTCGGCGAGGAAATGACTTTGGAATATTTGGCAAAAGCCGGTTTTGATGCGTGGGATTTTTCTATGTTCTCCATGTGGAAATATGATTGGCATACGCGGACGTATCAAAAAACGAATCATCCGCTGGCTTCGGACAATTATTTGGCGTTTGCCAAAAAATTAAAGCGCATCGGACTGGATTACGGCATCGTGTGCAATCAGTCGCATGCGCCGTTTCCCAGCACCTGCCCTGAAAATTATCCTTATTTTCAGCGGGCGATCGAATGTACGGCCGAGGCGGGGGGAAAGATCTGCATCATTCATCCAAACAATCATAAATCCGCGCGGGAAAACGCTGAAATGTATCAGAAATTGCTGCCGTTTGCCAAAGCCTGCGGGGTAAAAATCGCAATGGAAAATATGTTTAACTGGGATCAGGAAAAAGAACAATCCTGCTTTGCCGCTTGTGCTACCGCGGAGGATTTTTCGGCACATTTAGATGCGGTCAACGATCCCTTTGTCGTGGCGTGTCTTGATATCGGGCATGCGGAAATGAAAGGCTCCGGTTCGGGGGCGGTTGTCATGATCCACGCGCTGAAAGATCGTTTGCAGGCACTGCACCTGCATGATAATGACAGACTTCATGATTCGCATCAGATTCCTTTTTCCATGCAAATTGATTTTGCGGCCGTTATACAGGCGTTAAAGGACGTTGGATATGAAGGATATTTAACGCTGGAGGCGAATACTTATTTAAACAATTACAGTCAGCAAAATATTTTTGAAGGAATTCAAAATTTATCGGCCAGTGCCAAGAGGCTTGCGGTCATGTTTGAAAAGTAACGGCGGCGCGAAATTTTTCGCGCCGCTTTTTTTCTTGGGAGGATACAAAAAAACAGGCGGAAATCCTTTGGGCTGTATGCCGGGAATTCCACCTGTTTTCATTTCTTTTGCGGAATATTTTTTTACAGTGCGGAAAAAATATCAAATGGAAATTTACAAGGAATAATTCCGAGGTACTGTGGTGTATACAGAGTTAAAGAAATCTACTATAATCTTACGGGAAGTGCCGATATATGGAAGGTGAAACAACCATGGATCCGACAAAAATAAAATGTGAAGATTTAAACGGCGCATACAATGATCTTGCGAATCTGCTGGGAATAGAGGCGGTTTTGAAACTGCATTCGGCGTATCGCGGGCAGCAGCTGACGTTTCCGGTGCAGCTGTTCAGCCGAGAATATATGGTTTCACAAATTTTAAAGGAATATGACGGTTCCAATATAAAAAAGCTGGCAACGCAGTTTGGTTACAGTGAAAAGTGGATCCGTAAAATCATAAAGGATCACCGGGATACAATAAAGCCTAAAAAATAAATTTTCAGGCCTTTGCCGGTTTGTGCGGCAGGCGTGCAAAAAGATCGAGGAGAATATAAAAGTGAAACAAACGGAGATTTCCGCCGATAAAAAAAATACTATAAAGGACAAGCTGGCGGCGCTTTGGAAAGATAAACGCGGGTATTGGAAAAGATTTTTGATCGCGCTGCCGGTGATGTTGTGTTTGTGTTTTACGGTACTGTTTTTCGGGCCGGTAGAAATTACGGCTTCCAGCGCTGATTCCCTTATATTCGGCCTTGGCGATACCGCGTTGGTAGCGGGTGTTTTTTCTTTTGTTGTATTTGTTTTTACTTCTTTTTTGCTGGCTGCTTTGCGGGGACGTGTTTTTAATTATACGGTTTCCGTTGTTTTTGCCGTTACGCTGGGAAGTTATATTCAGGGAAATTTTCTCTCCGGAAAAATGGGGGCGCTTACCGGGGACGCCATTTCGTGGAATCAGTATACCAGCGCTATGGCGATCAATTTTTTGATCTGGGCGCTGATTTTACTGGCGGTATATTTTTTGCTGTATCTTGATAAAAAGATATGGACGAACGCGTTGCGCTGGGTTTCCTGCTTGTTGGTTGTGATGCAGTTGGCGGGACTTGCCAGTATTTTGGTAAAGGCTTCGCAGCAGGAAGAGGAAAAACCCGTTAAGGAAGTATATCTTTCCGATAAAGAATTAGAAGTTTTTTCAACCGAGCAAAACATTCTTGTTTTTTTACTAGATAGAATGGATTATGAGTATATTGCTCAAGTACTGGATGAAAATCCGGATTTCTTTGATCGGTTAGACGGCTTTACCAGCTATACCAACGCTATAGCCGAATTTGCCCGTACGCAGCCCGGAGCCAGTTTTTTGCTTTCCGGGTATGAAGAGGGTGCCTACCGCATGCCGGCACAGGAATATTTTGAAAAGCAGTGGACCGCGGGGGGAAAGAATCTTTTAGCAGATTTGAATACAGCGGGCTTTACCGTAAATCTTTACGGTGATACTTTGGGTATGATCGGATCCGGACAGGGTTTTGAACAGTATGTTTCCAATCTTTCTACGGCGGAGGAGAAAATAGATCGGGTACGGCTGCTGAAAAATGTACTGAACCTTTCTTTTTATCGGTATGCGCCTCAGGCAATGAAACCATATTTTTGGTGTTATACCGATGATGTGAATCGTGATTTGTATCCTGAAAGTCAGCGCTACGAAATTGATGAAGGCAAATACGCGCCGCGTTTTCAGCAAATACAGGTAAAACAACAAAAGTATTTTAAGTTTTATCATTTTAACGGTCCGCATCCGCCGTATACATTGAACGAGGACGGAACGAGGATTCCCGGAGTCGGAACGGATCCTGTTCGTCAAACCAAAGGCTGCTTTAATATTTTGTATGGAATTTTTGATCAAATGAAAGCACAGGGAATTTATGAAAATTCCGCTATTTTGATCACGGCCGACCACGGAGACGCTGTTTCCGATCATGAGCCGGTAACCAAGGCGACAACCATCGGCTTGTTTTATAAGCCTCCCGGGGCTTCCGGAACACCATTGGCATATTCCAAAGCTCCTGTTTCGCAAAAAAATATTCCTGCCACGATTCTAAAGGCGGCCGGAGCGGAATATGCGGCTTATGGTACCCCGCTGGATGAGGTAGCCGAGGACGCGCAGATCACACGGCATTATTATAAGAGTGTGACGGTGGGAGATCATGAGAGCGAAATTTATGTCTATGATATCATAGGCGACGCCAATGTGTTTGAAAATTGGAAAGTATCGCATACTTTTCAAGCGGAATATTATTTTTATTGATTTTGCCCTTTGGGCACGGGAAAGGAAAAATACATGAAAAAAGCGATAAAAGTAATCGGAGAATTTTTCTTATTTTTTGTGTTGGGATGCGCCTTTTTTACGGCTACGGTAAGCGCGTATATCGATCCCTCCGCTATGACGTATATCGTGCAGGTTGTGGTGGGAATTGTCATTGCCGGCGCGGCGGCTTTCGGATTTTATTTTCAGCGGCTGCGGCGTAAGCTGAAAAAGAAGGATGAGCCCGCTGCTGATGATTATGATTCCGCGGCATTCTCGGAGGATGAGATAGAGGATGACGGCGAGTTTGATGACAGCGATATTCCCGATGATGATCAAACGGACATTCAATAAAAAAAAGCCGGAAGTTTTATTTTTACTATTGGTTGCGGCAGCTTTGATTGCGGCGGCAGTTGTCTCTTTATTTTTTATACGTGTTGCGCGGGTAGACGGCGCTTCTATGGACGATACTTTGAATGCAGGGGATATTATTCTTCTGGAGCAGTGCAGCTATCGCAAGGAAGAACCGCAAAGAGGAGATATTATCGCGTTCTGTAAAAAGGATGTTGCGCGCACTCTTATCATCAAACGAATTGCCGCGCTTCCCGGGGAAACGGTGGAAATTTTGCACGGTACGCTGTATATTAACGGAATATCGTTTCCGGAATATTCCGGGTTTCCCGAGGATATGCCGCCCTGCCGGGTAGAAGAAAACAGCTATTTTGTGTTGGGAGATAATATCGCGCAATCCGTGGATTCGCGCGCGTGGGAGCAGCCGTTTGTGCGCAGGGAGGAAATCCGGGGACGGTATTGGCTCCGCATCGGATCCTTTGGCTGAAAATTTTTGTTTTAGGAGTTTTTCATGGGAATTATTGGGGAAATCCTCGGTACACCGTTAGGATATATTATGAAGTGGTGCTATGACCTCATTCATAACTATGGGTTAGCCATCATTGTATTCACGCTTTTTACTAAGGTGATTTTGTTTCCGGTTTCCATGCTGGTACAGAAAAATTCGGTAAAAATGATTAAGATGAAGCCGGAATTGGATGCGCTGAAGTATCAGTATATTGACGATAAAGACGGCTTGCTGGATGCGCAGGCCGCGCTGTATAAACGCGAAAAATACAGTCCTTTTGCCGGCACGATACCGCTGTTGATTCAGATCCCTCTTATTTTTGGCCTTATTGACGTAGTTTACAGGCCGTTAAGGCATATTCTGCATTTTTCTTCTGAAACGATTCAGGCTTTTACCGCCAAAGCGGCAGAAATACTCGGCAGCGCGGATTTGGGTTCTTCACCGGAGTTGGTGGTTATGCGCTGCGCCAATGATCCGGCTAATCAACAGGCGTTTTTGGAGTTGCAAAACGGAACTCTTGCGGGGCAGGATGTCGGCGGCATGCTTGAAAAAATGCAGAGTGTGGATATGAACTTTTTCGGGTTTGATCTTTCCGCGGTACCTTCGGCGGCGGTGTTGAACCTGTTGTTTCTGATTCCGGTTCTGGCGGGTTTGAGCGCGCTGATCATGTGTGTGGTGCAGAATAAAATCAATGTGCTGCAAATTGAGCAGGGACCTTTGGCTAAATGGGGAATGACGGTGTTTATGATTGCCTTTTCCACGTATTTTGCGTTTCTTGTTCCGGCGGGAGTGGGGGTATACTGGATTTTCGGCAATCTGTTTTCCATACCGGTTATGTATTTGGTAAACTTGATTTATAACCCCAAGAAGTATATCGACTATAAAACCTTAAACAAGCTCAAGGAAAAGGCTAAGGCCGAACGGGAACACAAGCGTGCCGACAATAAGCTTTCACGCCGGTATTATAAGGAGATTTGCGCCAATCATAACTTAAGCAAAATGCGTTTAATGTTCTATTCCGAGCAAAGCGGTTTTTATAAGTATTTTGAAAATATTATCGAAGCGCTTTTGAAAAACAGTGAGGAAACCATTTATTATGTTACCAGTGATCCGAAAGATGCGATATTTCAAAAAAACAATCCCAGAATCAAGCCGTATTATATTGCGGGAAATCATCTGATTGCGTTGATGATGAAGTTGGAGTGCCGCATCGTGGTAATGACGACGCCGGATTTGGAAAAATATCATATCAAGCGATCCAAAGTGCGTAAGAATATCGAATATATTTATGTGGATCATGGTTGCACCAGCATCAATTTGACGTATCGTCCCGGCGCGCTGGATTATTTTGATACCGTCTTTGCGGTAAGCCGGAATCAGGGAATTGAGATACGTGAAATCGAGCAGCTGCGCGGCACCAGAAAAAAACGCATTGTAAAATGCGGGTACGGTCTGATTGATAATATGACTCAGGCCTATGAGAAACTGGAAAAAATAGAAAACGAGCGTCCCACGATTTTGATCGCGCCTTCCTGGCAGTATGACAATATTCTTGACAGCTGTTTGGATGCTATCATCGAAAGTCTGGTTAAAAGAAACGGTGATAAATATAAGGTGATCGTACGGCCGCATCCGCAGTATATCCGACGCTTTCCGCTGCAAATGGAAAGCATTATGGAAAAATACCGCGATTATTTCAGCGAGAATTTTAAGATAGAAACGGATTTTTCCTCAAACGTTACCGTTTATACTGCGGATATGGTGATAACAGATTGGTCGGCAATTGCTTTTGAATTCAGCTTTACTACGCTTAAGCCTACGCTGTTTATCAATACACAGATGAAGGTAGTAAACAAGGATTACAAAAAGATTAAGATCAAGCCTTTTGATATTACCGCGCGAAATGTTGTGGGAAAATCCTTGGAAAAAGAAGAGACGGCAGAGATCGCAAACGCGGTAGAAGAATTGCTTGCGCATCAGGCGGATTATAAGCAAAGCATAGCCGAGCTTAAGGAAAGCTATTTTTATAACCTGGGTCATAGCGGCGAAGTAGGCGCCGAATATATTATTCAGCGGCTTTTGCCTGTACAAGCGGCTGAGGAAGCAAGGGAACAGGAATAACGTTCAAAAAAATAAAAGAACAGCGCCAGCATGAACGACGCTTTCTTTTTGTTTTGAAAATTCCGTAAAACCATGGTTTTGCGTTCACATAAAAAAGAAAAAATAAAAAGTTTGAACAAGGAGAAGAAACAATGAAAAAAATCGTATGTTTTGTTTTTGCCGTAATGTTTATGCTTTGCACTGCTTTTTCTTTCGCCGGCTGCGGCGGAGAGAAAAAGGAAAAAGTTGTGATCTATACCAGTGCGGAGGATTATCGCATTGAAGATTTGCGCGCCAGATTAAATGAGCAGTTTCCTGATTACGAGATTGTTATTGAATATATGACAACCGGCAATCATGCAGCCAAATTATTTGCTGAGGGAATCAATACAGAATGTGATATTACACATGATTTAGAATATCCTTATCTCGCTAAGCTGGAAAAGTCCGGTTCCCTGGCAGAGCTTTCTCAGTATGATTTTTCTGTTTATGCAAGCGATGTAGCTGTGAGTAAGTATTATATACCGGAATATAGAAATGGGGGCGCCATTATTGTGGATAAACAGGCGCTTGATGAAAAAAATCTGCCCATGCCTGCAAGCTATGAGGATCTGTTAAAGCCGGAATATAAAGGCCTTGTTATCATGCCCAATCCTAAATCCTCAGGAACAGGCTACATTTTTTTACAATCTCTTACCGTGACCATGGGAGAAGAAGCCGCGCTGGATTATTTTGATAAATTGAATGAAAATATTATTGAATATACTTCTTCCGGCTCCGGTCCGGTAAACAAGCTGATACAAAAGGAGGCGGCTATCGGTCTGGGCATGACGGGACAGGCGGTTACTGCCAACAATAACGGAGCCGATTTTGAGATACTTTTCTTTGAGGAAGGCTCACCGTATAATATGTACGGCCAAGGGATAATTTCCGGCAAGGAAACGCGTGAGGCGGTGAAGAATGTATTTGATTTTATGATCAACACCTATAACCGGGAAGCAAATAATAAATTTTTCCCGGAGCAGATCTTTGCCGATGGGCCCGGAAAGGTTGAAAATTATCCGCAGAATATTCAATACAGTGATATGGGGGATACTTCGCCCGAAAGCAAGGACGCGCTTTTGGCAAAGTGGAAATATTAGGAGATAGATTATGGAAAATGACCGTATTAAACTGAAGGTTACCGAAATTACAAAAAATTACGGAGAAAAATGTGTACTGGATCATGTTACGTTTGAGGTATATGACGGCGAGTTCTTATCCGTTCTGGGACCTTCGGGCTGCGGAAAAACAACGCTTCTGCGTATTTTGATCGGACTGCTTTCTCCGGATTTCGGTACGATTATGAAGGACGGCACTGATATTACGCACGCCGCCGCCTCGGCGAGGGGGATGGGTATTGTTTTCCAGAATTACGCACTGTTTGAAAACATGACGGTTCTGGGCAATGTGGAATATGCTTTAAAAATAAGAAAAAATCAGAGAAAACAGGCACGTTCGCTGGCAGAAGCCATGATTAAAAGAATGGGACTGGAAGAGCACGCGGGCAAAAAGCCGCATGAGCTTTCCGGAGGACAGCAGCAGCGCGTGGCTATTGCCCGAACACTGGTACTTAAGCCGGATATTATCCTCTTTGATGAACCGATGTCGGCGTTGGATGTCGCCACAAGACTTATGCTGAGGCAGGAACTTAAGGAAATTCAGCGGGAGTTCGGTACTACCATGATTTATATCACGCACGATCAGGAGGAAGCTTTTGCGCTTTCTGACAGAATTATGGTAATGGATAAGGCACGGCTTATACAAATCGATACGCCTCAGCGTATTATCGACGAACCGGCGGATGATTATGTGCGTACTTTTGTCAATGAGAATCTGCGCATTAAAATCGATTCCCTTATCAAATATGTGAGGTAAGGAAATATGGCCCAGGGAAAAATTAACACCGCACAAAAATATAAAGGAAGCTGGACGGTAAGCAAAATTATTTTTGCCTGTGTTTTTGCCGCCTTTGTAATTCTTCCGCTTGTGCGCATGCTGCTTTATATAAACGGAGAAAGCTTACTGGAAGTATTTCAGGCGCCGTATTTTAAAACGGCGGTTGTCAATTCTTTGGCAGCCTCGGGAACGGCTACGCTGATTACGCTTGTGATATCGTATTTGCTGGCTTTGTGTGTTTCAAGAGTCGATATGAAATTTAAAACCATATTCAGTGTGATTCTTGTCTTGCCTATGCTGATTCCCTCTATTTCACACGGAATGGGACTGCAGCTTGTTTTAGGCAATAACGGTATTCTTACCAAGCTTTTTTCCCTTGATTTTACTATTTACGGCTTTTGGGGCATTGTTGCCGGTTCGGTTATGTATACTTTTCCGGTAGCGTTTTTGATGTTCAGCGATATCTTAAAATATGAGGATTATTCGCCGTATGAAGCGGCAAAAATATTGGGGGTATCCGGCGTTCGCCGTTTTTGCTCAATTTCTCTTCCGTATCTTCGTCGGCCTTTGATATCTATCGTATTCGCTGTTTTTACCATGATTATAACCGATTACGGCGTGCCGCTGATTATCGGCGGAAAGTTTAAAACGCTTTCGGTCGTCATGTATCAAGAGGTTATCGGCCGGCTATATTTTGATAACGGCGCCGTACTGGGCGCGGTATTGCTGATACCGGCGGTGATCGCGTTTGTTTTTGATTTACTGAATCGGGATAAAGGCAATATGAATTTTGTTACTACGCAGTTTGAGCTTTCAAAAAGCAAAGCGGCAAAGTTTTTTGCATATGCATTATGCCTACTTGTATCGCTTATGGTGCTTGTGCCGATTGTATGCTTTGTACTGATCGGTTTTGCCGAAAGATATCCTACCGATCTCACTTTTACGCTTGAAAATATTCAAAAAGCGTTTGATATGGACGCGGGAAAGTATTTGGTAAACTCTGTCATTATTGCTCTTTCGGTATCGGTATTGGGTATGCTTATTTCATTTTTTACCGCGTACCTTACGGCAAGAATGAAATCGAGTCTGTCCCGCTTGCTGCATCTTATGTGTATTACGGCCGCAGCCATACCGGGCATTGTACTGGGACTTTCTTATGCTATGGTATTTAATAAAAGCTTTTTTTACGGAACATTGGCGATTCTTGTTGCGGTGAACCTGGTGCATTTTATTGCCTCTCCGTATATGATGATGTATAATTCATTTTCAAAAATCAATGAAAATTTGGAGTCGGTAGGGCAAACGATGGGGATTGGCCGTATCCGAATGATGCGCGATGTCTTTTTGCCGCAGAGTTTTCCCACTGTGCTGGAAGCGGGCAGTTACTTCTTTGTGAATTGCATGATGACAATTTCGGCGGTATCGTTTTTGGCTAACGCCTCAACAAAACCGGTTGCGTTGATGATTAATCAATTTGAAGCGCAGATGCAATTGGAGTGCGCGGCCGTCGTGTCTTTGGCAATTCTTGTTGTGAATATATTGATGAAAGTGTTGATATTTGCACTAAAAAAATGGATGACTAAACGCGGCAGAAAAAAGAACGCGGTGTAAAAGGCGGTAATGAGGATGCTTACAAAAAAACAATTTGATATATTAGTATATTTAGCGGAACATACTTCTCTGCAAACACAGCGGAGTATCGCTTCCGGTACGGGAATTTCGGTGGGCTTGGTCAATAAAACACTGGGCGAGCTTACCGCGGCCGGCTTTATCTGTGAGAACAGGATAACGGATCAGGGTTATTCAGCGTTGGAACCCTATCGTGTACGAAGAGCCGTATTTATTGCGGCCGGTTTCGGTTCCAGGCTTGCGCCTATTACTTTTAACACGCCCAAACCGCTTGTGCGGGTAAAAGGCAAGCGTATTATCGATTCCCTTATCGATGCGGTACTGGCCGCGGGAATCGAGGAAATTTATGTGGTAAGAGGATATTTGTGGGAACAGTTTGATCAGCTGCTGTATAAATATCCGATGATTCGGTTTATTCAAAATCCGCTGTATAACGAAGCCAATAATATCTCTTCGGTATACTGTGCAAGGGATGTAATCCGCCAAGCGTATGTGCTTGAGGCCGATCTTTTGCTGTATAATCCGGCACTGATTCAAAAATATCAGTATTCCACAAATTATTTGGGTGTTCCTGTAGAAAAAACGGAGGACTGGTGTTTTCAAACAGAAAACGGTCATATCACAAAGCTTCAGATCGGCGGAACGAATTGCCATCATATGTTTGGAATTTCGTATTGGACGGAAAAAGACGGTGAAACGCTCAGCCATGATGTTGAAACGGTTTACCACGCGCCCGGGGGAAAGGAACGGTACTGGGATCAGATCGCACTGGAATATCACCGGGATCATTATGATATTTCCGTGAGAGAATGTTCTTTTGAGGATATTATAGAGATCGATACTTTTAACGAATTGAAACAGCTGGATGAAACGTATCGTATGTAATCTATGTTTGAGAAAAGAAGGGCATAAGTTTGGGCTTATGCTTTTTTTATGAAGCAGAAAAAGATATATAGGCAATTTAACGGTGAATTTTTTTACACAAGAGAAAAAGTTAAAAACATCAATTTTGTGTTCTAAAAAAACACCGCATGCATTTTCCCGCGGTGTTATAGAGTATTGTATATTGCATAACAAAAATTATATTTTGGTTTCAAAGAAATCATTTACAAGCGATTGAAAGGAATCATAATCTTCAAAGCAACCGATAAAATTCGAAACTTCTCCGTCTTCCGAAAATTTTCCGATATATCCGCTGAAAGCTTTTGCTGCATAGTTACACGAAATAATCAGAAAATCACCGTCAGAATATAAGAGCCTTATACAAAATCCATTGGGGGAGTCATACGCGTAATAATGGCTTAATATGTTCTTTTCAGAAAGTTGATTTAAAAAAGCGGATGTTTTATTAGTATCCAGTGTTTCCACAACCGTAACGTAGGAATTCCGGAACGGAACAAGATCAGATGAGTAATCCGGAACCCAAAAGGCAAAATGTTTTTGTTCCGGATTGGCATAATTAATCAATTCAATACGGGTAATATTATTGGCTAAAGTAGGATAGTCAAAACGATAGGTTGAAGGATCGCAAGAGCTTACTATAAAACATAAATGCAATAAACTGATTAATAAAATTGCTTTTTTCAAGTTTTTGCTCCCTCTTTAATTTTTTATAATAAAAAATGAGAAACGGAACTATGGATTTTTGATATTTTTGAAAAAGATTTTATTTAGAATAGTTCAAACTTTCTTATAAAATTGATCGGCTCTTTTTTCTGTCGGAAAAGTACGCAGCCGGAAAATTAATATAAAAACCGGCTGCTTTTGAAATGTTTTATTCAAAATACCGCCGGTTTTTTTCTTCTTTATGAATCCAATTCTTTTAAACGTTTTAAAATTTGCGGAATCACACCTTGCTGAATTAAATCCAGCAAAATTCCAGGGATAAAAGATTCCTGCTGAATGAAAGCCGAAAGACAAATGTAGGCATCTTCCGCAGTCATGGAGAGAGCTTGGTTTTTTAATTCCGTTTTGCTTAACCACATGCGATCCCCCATAGCTTCGATAGCATTGGGATTCATAAATTCGGATTGCATAAAATCGGCGGAAAATAAATTAATTTTCTCATTAAGCTCCGGCTCTGACAGGGTGCCATTGTCAAAAAAATCAAGATAGGATGTAATTTTTTCGTACATTTTCTTCACCTCTTTTTTTTATTATATCATTGCAAAAAATGAAAGTCAAGAGTCGTGAAAATATTTTTGTGCATGTGTTGTATGTGTTACAATGATGAGTGACAGAAGAAAAAAAGAGTAGCGAATAGAAGA
>CAJKLB010000041.1 GCA_905200615.1 uncultured Selenomonadales bacterium
GTGGTTCAATCCCCGTACTTGTGAATATACGCTGATTTCTCAGGAAGTGAAGTCAGACACCACCGATAAAAACGGTGCTCCCGGATATCGCCTGCCGGATAAGCCGGATAACGAGGATTGGGTTCTTTTCATGACCAAAAACTAAGCTTTTGCCTATGCCTTTAGCTGAAGTGCTGACACGGCCTTATTTTATAAAATTCTTTTAACACAAGCGATATTATACAGCGGAGCTTTTCAGCAAAGAGCCTCATTACAGATAAAAAGCAAAGCCGTTTTTCCATCTTTCAAAGAATTTTGAAAAATCAAAACGGCTTTGCCTCATAAAATTTTCTGCTCCGCAAGCGATGATTTCCTAAAAAAATTTACCGCTTCCTATAAATTCAGAAACTGTATTGTAAAACCAAAAAAACAAACTTCACATTACTGTACTTCATATTTTACCGCATAAAATAATGATGTTTTAACTCCAAAAAAGGAGGACGGTTTCATTCATGAAAAAATCCGAGGATTCTGTCATTCTCTCAACCAATCGTCTATATCTAAGGAAACTGGAACAAAACGATTTTTCTGCTTTATGCAGAATTTTACAGGATAAAGATGTTATGTATGCCTATGAACATGCCTTTGATGACGCCGAAGTTCAACAATGGCTCGAAAATCAATTACGGCGATACCGTGAAGACGGATTCGGGCTGTGGGCTGTTATTTTAAAGGAAACCAATCAAATGATCGGGCAGTGCGGTCTTTCCAAGCAGAATTGTAACGGTCGGCAAGTTCTGGAAATCGGTTATTTATTTGAAAAAGCTTATTGGCATCAAGGATACGCCACGGAAGCGGCAATCGCCTGCAAACAATATGCGTTTCAAGTCTTAAAAGCAGATGAGGTTTTTTCCATCATCCGAGATACAAATCTTGCTTCACAAAATGTGGCGCTGCGTAATGGGATGAGCATTACCGACCAATTGGTTAAACATTATTATCATATCGATATGCCCCATCTTGTATTTTCTGTAAAAAAGCAATAATGTTTTTTATCCATATAATCCTCAACATTCCCATTGAGAGTGTTTCAAATCCACACATTCGGCACTTTTCATAAAAACGCCCTCTTTTTGCAGTAAATCGGCCTGTTCCCTCCAGCCGGGAACCAGCCTGCCCATATGATTTACCACACGATGGCAGGGATACTCTCCGTAATACTGTGCTTTGCTTAAAATATTTCCCACAAGCCATGCGTTTTTTTCTCTGCCGATCAGCCGTGCAATCTGTCCATAAGTAGCAACTTTTCCTTTGGGAATTTCCGCAACGGCAGAAAGCACGGCATAAATCATTTTTTCATCCGTAACACGTTTCATATTCTATCCCCCTTTTTCAGTTGTAAAACACGCCGAAATATCTGCTTTCTCCAAACTAAGTAGCGCTGCCTTTTTTTCAAGGCCTGCGGCATAGCCTGTTAAGTTTCCGTTGGTTGCTACTACCCGATGACAAGGAACAATAATAGAAATCGGATTATGCCCTACCGCTCCTCCTACTGCCTGCGCGGAAACTTGAAGAGTTCGGGCAATCGCTCCGTAACTTACGGTTTTTCCGTAAGGAATGGTAAGCAGTATCTTCCAAACAGCTTGGCGAAAAGGTGTTGATGAGAACAACAGCGGCGGTATAAAATCCGGACATTTCCTTTGAAAATACAAATCCAGCCAACGCTTTGTTTCCTCAAAAACAAATAAATTTCTTTCCTGGCGGCAAGAATCCAAAGTGCTTCCGAAATATTTTTGTCCCTCAAACCACAGTCCGGTCAAAGCCTCCCCGTTGCTCGCAAGGGTAATCTGTCCCATCGGCGATAAATATTGATGAATGTAGGTCACAACACACCTCCGTGTATCTTGACTTGGTTTTTCGCTTATATTATAATAATATCATAAGTTTAAAAAATAGGATATTTATATTTTTATACTAAAAAGTCATAAAGGAAATGAATGATTAAAAAGCTATGAAACAAAACACATTTTTTGAACAGGAAGCTGTGCAGCCGCTGGCGGCAAGACTTCGCCCTCAAACATTAGAAGAATATGTAGGCCAGACCCATTTGCTTGGCAAAGGAAAGGTGTTGCGCCGCTTGATTGAAAACGATCAGATCTCCTCTATGATTTTCTGGGGACCGCCCGGCGTAGGAAAAACAACCTTAGCAAGCATTATCGCCACACATACCAAATCGGCATTTATTGATTTTTCCGCTGTTACCAGCGGCATCAAGGAAATTCGCGCAGTAATGCAGCAAGCGGAAGAAAATCGTCGTTTTGGTGAAAAAACCATTGTATTTATCGACGAAATTCATCGTTTTAATAAAGCGCAGCAGGATGCTTTCTTACCTTTTGTGGAAAAAGGCAGCATTATTTTAATCGGAGCTACTACAGAAAACCCGTCTTTTGAAATCAACAGTGCTCTGCTCTCTCGATGCAAAGTATTTGTATTACAGCCCCTAAGCGAAGCGGATATTGTACTGTTGCTTCAACGCGCATTAAAAGATCCTCGCGGTTTTGGCAATCAATCCATCGTAATCGATCCCAAAATGCTTTCAATTATTGCTAATTTTGCTAACGGTGACGCACGTACCGCGCTTTCCACTTTGGAAATGGTGATTCTAAACGGTCAGTTAAGCGGCGATACGATTTCCGTAACAGAAGAAACTTTTGAGCAATGCACCTCCAGAAAATCTCTGCTCTATGATAAAAAAGGGGAAGAACATTATAATATTATTTCAGCGCTTCACAAATCTATGCGCAATTCCGATCCCGACGGGGCCGTTTACTGGCTGGCACGCATGCTGGAAGCGGGCGAAGATCCCCTGTATGTTGCACGGCGTGTTATCCGCTTTGCCAGCGAAGATGTGGGTTTAGCTGATCCCAAAGCCTTGGAGATCGCTGTGGCTGCTTATCAGGCTTGCCATTTTATAGGAATGCCTGAATGTACCGTCAATTTAACCGAAGCGGTGATCTATATGGCTATGGCGCCTAAATCAAATGCGCTGGATATCGCCTATGCCCAAGCGAGAAAAGACGCATTGCTGCAGCTTTCAGAGCCGGTGCCGTTGGCAATACGTAATGCCGTAACACCGCTGATGAAAAATTTAGATTACGGAAAGGGCTATCAGTTCGCTCATGATTTCGAAAGCAAGCTTACCACTCTGCAATGTCTGCCCGATTCTCTTTCCGGAAAAGAATATTATTCTCCGACTGACCAAGGGCTGGAAGAACGATATAAAACCCGATTACAACAAATCAAGGAATGGAAAAAGCAGCAAAGAAACAAATGATAGCTATAAATATTTGAACGGCTTGCCTTTAATAAAAAACAGCGGGATAAACACCGCTGTTTCAAACCGTAGACAAACCTGAATTTTGATTTTTTTGCGGCGTTCAGCCGCATTTTGTTTTTCCTGTAACAGGTACATTAGAAGAACTCCTTATAAGGGAAAAAACCGCTTGATAAGCGGTTTTTCAAAGGCACAAGAGATGTTTAGGTGAGGATATATGCAGTCCAAAAATCAACGATTTTCAAGCCAGAGGCATCCCAAACCAAGAGAGTGCTTGACTTTGTTGACACTATCAAACGGCGGTATAAACTCCGCTGTTTTTTCTAGGATTACAAAATATATTTATGCATATTATTTTTTTCCGGACTTTCTCCTAAATGCGTCTTAATATATTCCGCATCAATCACCACCTGGTGCATAGGAATCTCATCGCTGGCCGAAAAGGAAAGCTCGTCAAGCAGCTTTTCCATCACCGCTGTCAATCGCCGCGCACCGATATTTTCATTGATTTCGTTTTCTTCAAACGCATAATGAGCAATCATATCGATCGCCTCATCGGTAAACTGCAGATCTACGTTATCCACCTTAAGCAGAGCCTGATACTGATGCAGCAGCGCGTTATCCGTCCGTGTAAGAATATCCTTCAGTTCCCGTTCTCCCAAAGCGCTGAGCGTAACATGCAGCGGAAAACGTCCTTGCAGTTCGGGGATCAGATCCGTAATTTTAGAAAGATGAAAAGCACCCGCGGCAATAAAAAGAATATAATCTGTCTTAATCGGTCCGTATTTGGTATTGACCGTACAGCCTTCCACCAGCGGCAGAATATCCCTTTGAACGCCTTCACGGCTTACATCCGGACCTCTGCCCGAACCGGATCCGGAAGCAATTTTGTCAATTTCATCAATGAAAATGATACCGCTCTGCTCCGCCCTCTCCAAAGCCTCCTGCGTTACAGAATCCATATCAATCAATTTATTCAGTTCCTGCTGCGCAATCACCTTTTTCGCTTCTTTTACCGGCATTTTACGCTTTTTGGTCTTTTTGGGCATCATCCCACCGAAGATATCACCAATCACGATCTCCGGCTGCCCTGGCATCTCAACATTCATCCCCGAGGGTTTATCCTCTACCTCTACCTCAATAATCAAATCTTCTATTTTCCCTGATTCCAAATCACTTTTGATCGCGTCACGCCGAACAGAAAGCTCCTCCGGTTCGTCGCTTTTCTTCTTTCGCATCGGTAAAAGGATATCGATCAAACGATTTGTTGTTACATTTTCCAACTTATCATGAAGCTGATTTTTCTTTTCTTCTTTAATTAACCGAATAGACGCTTCCGCAAGATCTCGAATCATAGAATCCACATCTCTGCCGACATAGCCGACTTCGGTAAACTTAGTTGCCTCAACCTTAACAAACGGCGCGCCCACAATTTTTGCAATACGTCTTGCGATTTCAGTTTTACCAACACCCGTAGGCCCGGACATAATAATATTTTTAGGCGTGATCTCATCCTGCATTTCTTTTGTAAGCCGGCTGCGGCGATAACGATTGCGCAACGCTATGGCTACTGTGCGCTTTGCTTCATTCTGCCCGATAATATAACGGCTTAATTCATCAACAACTTCTTTGGGTGAGTAATTCATTTTATACCTCCAGCACAGTAATATGGTCATTGGTATACACGCAGATTTCCCCTGCGATTTTCAACGCTTTATATGCAATATCTTTTGCCTCAAGCTCGGTGTTCTGCGCCAAAGCCCGCGCCGCGGCCAAAGCGTAATTCCCGCCGCTTCCGATCGCTACAATGCCGTCATCCGGTTCAATTACCTCTCCCGTCCCCGAAAGCACTAAGGTTCCGTTCTTATCCGCGGCAATAAGCATCGCTTCCAGTTTGCTCAAGGCCCTGTCGCGGCGCCACATCTGCGCAAGTTCTACACTGGCCCGATAAAGATTGCCCGAATGCTCTTGCAGTTTGGACTCAAACAAATCACAAAGTGTGAAGGCATCGGCAACGCTTCCGGCAAAGCCTACGGAAACCGTATCATTATACAGTCTGCGCACTTTTACCGCTCCGGCTTTCATTACCACGGATTCCCCCATAGTAACCTGACCATCGCCGGCAATGGCACATTTACCGTTTTTGCGTACGCAAACAATCGTTGTTCCTCTTAATTCCATTTCTCCAACATCTCCTTTATCTCTGATATTCTATCCAGCGCGCGCTTGGCAACAGCTTGATACCGCGCCTGTTTCCCGCCTTTTATTCTGTGCTCCGGCGGTGCTATAATGCCGAAATTAATATTCATGGGCTGAAAATTTTTTCCGCTTCCGGAGGACACATAATACCCCAGCGCGCCCATTGCCGTTTCCTTAGTAAAATCGGGGATTTCTTTGCCCATAAGCTGCGCTGCCAAAGATACGCCGGCAACAAATCCTGACGCCGTAGATTCAATATACCCTTCTACACCGGTAATCTGACCAGCAAAAAACAGTTCCGGCCTTTTTTTCAAGGAAAACGAAGCATTCAGTAATTTAGGCGAACATATGTAAGTATTGCGGTGCATTACACCGTAACGGACAATTTCACAATTTTCAAGGCCGGGGATCATGGAAAAGACGCGTTTCTGCTCGCCGAATTTCAGATGTGTCTGAAATCCTACCATATTATAAAGTGTGTCTGCCGCATCATCCCGCCGAAGCTGAACCACCGCATAAGGTGTTTTCCCGCTGCGGGGATCGATAATACCCACCGGTTTGCATGGTCCGTAAGCCAAGGTTTCATGACCTCTTGCAGCCATAACCTCCACCGGCATGCATCCCTCAAACACCTGTCCTTCAAAGCCGTGGACAGGCGCGGTTTGCGCATGCACAAGTTCAAAAACAAAAGAATCATATTCTTCTTTATTCATCGGGCAGTTAATATAATCATCGCCTCTGCCGTATCTTCCGGCAGAAAACGCGATATCCATATTGACGGAATCTTTGGTAAGGATAGGGGCAGCCGCATCAAAAAAGTGGCAATGTTCCTCCCCGGTAAGCAGAGAAATTTCTTTCGCCAAAGTATCGCTGCAGAGCGGTCCCGCGGCAAGGATGACCGCCCCAGAAGGGATCTTTACGATCTCTTCATTGATAAAGCATACATTTTGAAAGGATAAAAGCGCATCTTTTACCTCTTTTGAGAAACTCGCGCGATCTACGGCCAGCGCCCCTCCGGCAGGAACAGCGCAGCGATCGGCGCACTGCATAATTAAAGAATCCAATTTTCGCAATTCCGCCTTCAGTAGCCCCGCCGCGTTTTCCAAACGATCCGAGCGAAGGGAATTAGAACATACAAGCTCGGCAAAATCTCCCGTACTGTGAGCCGGTGTAAGCTTTCGGGGGCGCATTTCATATAATTCAACCTCAATTCCCCGTTTTGCCAACTGATATGCCGCTTCGCAACCGGCAAGACCCGCTCCGACTACAGTAGCCTTTTTTTTATTCACTCTCTTTTTCCGTTTCCTTTTTTGCTGATTTTACAAATTTACACTCAAAATTATTGCACAAAATCTTTCCCTTGAATCCTTTGATTAAAAATCCTCCGCATTCCGGGCATCTTTCGCCGGTAGGAAGTCCGGTAGCCGCGAAGTCGCAATCAGGATAATTGGAACATCCGTAAAACTTTTTTCCTTTTTTAGAAACACGCTGAACCAATTTGCCGCCGCATTTAGGACAGGGAACCTTAATTTCATCGGCAGGCAAAGGTTTTGTAGACTTACACTCCGGATAATTCGGGCACGCAAGGAACTTTCCGAAGCGGCCGCTGCGGATCACCATCTTTGCGCCGCATTTGGGACAGGGTTCATCCGTCTCCACTACGGGAACTTTTACTCGTTCAATTTGACTGGCTTTATCCAAGCACTGCTTAAAGGGGCCGTAAAAATCATCCACAACCTTTACCCAGTCTTTATCTCCGCTTTCAATATCGTCAAGCTGTTCCTCCATAGAAGCGGTAAATTTCAAATCCACGATATTGGAAAAGTTCTCCGCCATCATATCGGTAACACAGATTCCCAATGCGGTGGGCTTCAGCGTTTTTTTCTCTCTTTCGATATAATCCCGTTCAAGAATTGTGGAAACCGTAGGCGCATAGGTACTGGGACGACCGATTCCTTTAATCTCCATTTCCTTTACCAGAGACGCTTCATTATAACGCTGGGGAGGCGAAGTAAAATGCTGTTCCTTTGTAAAATCGTTCCAAACCAGTTCATCACCGATTTTCATCTCCGGCAGCGTACCGCCGGTTTTTGTTTCTTCTTTATCTGAATCCACATATAACGCCATAAAGCCGTCAAAAACTCTTTTGGACGTTCCTGTTTTAAATAAATACCGATCGTTCGCGCTGATGCCTACACTGATTGTCGCATACTTTGCCGGCGCCATCTGGCAGGCAACAAAGCGTTCAAAAATAAGCTTATACAGCTTATATTGGTCATTGGTAAGACTGGCCTTTACCTCCTCCGGCGTAAAGCTCATAGAGGTAGGCCGAATCGCTTCATGCGCGTCCTGGCTGTTCTTTTTTGCTTTATAGAAATGAGGCTTTGAGGGCAGATATTTAGCGTCGTAATGGGCGGAAATATACTCTCTTACCTCATGGATCGCTTCCTCCGCGATCCGTACCGAATCAGTACGGATATACGTAACAAGACCCGTTCCCACACCGTTGATTTCTACGCCTTCATATAACTGCTGCGCCAGCATCATCGTCTTTTTCGTAGTAAATCCAAGCTTTCGCGATGCGTCCTGCTGCAAAACACTGGTAGTAAACGGAGGCGGCGGATTCTGACTTTTTGAACCTTCCTTATAATCGCTTACCACATATTTTGCGTCCTCAAGTTCTTTTATGATTTCAAGAACCTGTGCTTCATTATTCAGTTCAATTTTATTTTTCTTATCTCCGTAAAAATGGGCGGCAAATTTTTTGCGTGATTTTTGGGGAGAAAGCAGCACGTCCAACTCCCAATATTCCACAGGCACAAAATTTTCGATTTCCCTTTCCCGATCCACCACCATTTTGGTTACGGCTGATTGTACCCTACCCGCGCTTAATCCACTTTTAATTTTATGCCAAAGAATCGGACTGATTTCATACCCTACCAGCCGATCCAGCACACGGCGCGCCTGCTGAGCGTTGACCAAATCAAGATTAATTTCCCGCGGCTGAGTAATAGCGTTGCAAACGCAATTCTTTGTGATCTCATTAAAGACCACACGACAGGGCGAATCCTGAGGAATTTTTAAAAGCGAAGCCAAATGCCAAGAAATTGCTTCCCCCTCTCTATCAGGGTCCGTAGCCAAAAAGACTTCATCCGCTTTCTGCGCTTCCTCTTTCAATTCCTGCGCAATTTCTTTTTTGGAAGAAATTAAGGTATACTGAGGTTCAAAATGATCTTCGATTTTAATGCCCAATTTACTTTTAGGCAAATCAATAATATGCCCGCCGCAAGCGAGAACTTTATATTCTTTTCCCAAAAACTTACCAATCGTTTTTGCTTTATGGGGTGATTCAACAATAAGCAATTTTTCCATATATTCTACTCCGTTTTTCTTATCTGCGCAAAGAATACTCTCTGCCGGGAAATTGTTTAATATATCCGGCAATTTCAAGCATCATTAATGCAGTATTGATTTCATCGATATCAGCCTGCAGAGAATTTTCTATTATTTCTGCAGCCAGATCCTCCACTTCAAGCATTTTTAAAATTTGTTTTTGTAAAGGATCCATGTCTTCCGGAATCTCAAATTTTTCCGCTTTCTTTTTTGCGTATATCCCAAATTCCATCAGCAAATCTTCCGGAGAAAGCGCGCAAAGACATCCGTTTTTTATTAAATAATTTGTTCCCTCACTGGAAGGAGAAGTAATATTCCCCGGAACGGCGAAAACCGATTTATTTTGCTCTGCCGCAAAGTCCACGGTAATCATGGTTCCGCTGGGCATTCCCGCTTCAACAACTAAAAGGCAATGTGAAAGCCCGATAATCAGCCGATTGCGCTGAGGAAAATTTTCTTTTTGCGGTCGTGTGGAAAGCGCATATTCACTGAAAACCAGGCCGCTTTTTATAATTTTATGATAAAGCGCGGTATTTGCCGCGGGATAGATAAAATCCACCCCGCCGCCTAATACGGCAATTGTCTTTCCTCCATGATCAATTGCTGCGGCATGCGCACAGCCATCAATTCCGTCAGCCATTCCTGATACAATACAAACACCGTTTTCCGCTAAAGTGCCGGAGAATTTTTCCGCACATTCCCTGCCGTATCGAGTTGCTCTGCGGGAACCTATTATTGCCGCACAAGGCTCATATATCAATGACAAGTTGCCGATATAATATAAAAGAGGCGGCGGAGAATCAATCTTCTTCAATTGCGGCGGATATTCAGCCGAAAAATAAAACACGACATGAATATCATGCGCTACCATATAATCAAGTATACGGTCACATTGTTTGCGCCATGCATTATTTTTTATTTCGCCTAAAATATCAGAAGGAAGAAACTGAAGCGTTTTATCTTTTTGTTCTATCCCCTCTAAAAAAGCTTCTTTGGTTTGATATTTAAAATACAATTTTGCAAAACGACGGGCGCCTATATTTTTTATATTATTCACATATAACCAGAAGAGCTCCTGCGGAGAAAGCAAATATAATCCTCTCCCTCTGCGATATCGCAACAGAATTTATTTAGTATTTACAATATTATATTAAAACTATTTTCGTGTCAACAAAAAAATGGGCGCCGCTTATTTTGCGGACGCCCTGTTTTTTATTTTTGTCAGAATTTTTTTAAAAGGAATAAACAGAATAATCAAACTGACCGCCACTGCCACGGCAATACATAAGGCACTGAAAATATACACGTCAGCATAATAGCTTCTTACGGTTCCCACGGATTTATTCCGCAGATTACTATACCACTGAAACGTTTTTTTCTCTGTAACAGAAGTATTTCCTGTTTCTTGATTGCTACCATCTTCCGTGCTTCCGCCGGCCGTACCGGAAGAAGTAAACGGCAGTACCGCAAAGCCATCAATACAGATTCTGGAACAACCATCGGGCAGCGTAACAAATTCAAAGACCGCTTCACTTTCCCCATTTTCCGTTATCGTAACAGGCGAAGAATATAAAAACCAACGGTTTTTTTGTATCGGTTGATTCTGCTCTGCAAGAAGCTGATCTCCCACCTTTGCCTGAATTGAATTTTCTTTTTCTGCGTCTATTCCTGAAAGACGGATATAAATGTTCAACGTATATGTTCCCGCTCCCGGCAAATACGGTGCTATATCGAATTTAGGAGAAATAGCTCCTTCCTCCGGTTCAAATTGCAGATAGTTATTTCCTTTATATCCGCCGCTGATTTGAAGCGAAAGCGTACCTCCGTCACTGTACCAGCCGGTGCTTTCAACATCTTCCGCCCCTAAAAAGCAAGAACTTTTCATCGGTATAAATCCGGAGTCATACGCACCGGAAGCTTGAACAATCATAGCTGTTACTAAAAATAACATTACAACGAAAAGAAAAATGTTGCTTATTTTTTTCATTTTGATGTCTCCTGTGACGGCTTCGCGCCAATATATTTTGTATATGCCCGATAAAAGGCGGAGTAATCGTTAAATCCGCTCATCAGAGCGGCCGTAGACGCCTGACAGCCTTCACCAATCAATTGCTGTGCCATAACCACGCGTTTACGAATAATATATTCCATTACCGGCAGGCCGGTATATTTTTTAAACATATGCCCTAAATGATATTTACTGATAAAAAAACGCTCCGCCAGTTCTTCTAAACGAAACGGCTGTGAAATATTCTCATTAATATAGTTCACAATTTTCGTAATCAGTTGTTCCCCGGTATCTCCCTGCACTCCAGAAGAAAACGTATTATGCAAAACCACCAGCAATTCATTAACAATCAATTTTGCCATAATGGACCTCTCCGGTTCATTTAACACAATGCACGAGGAGATTCTCTCAAACGTCTGCACAACAGACGGCTGAATATCAGGATATATATTGTTTACACCGAGAGCTCTGTTATTAAATATATCCAAAAGTAACGCAGAATTCTCAAACACCGTATTTTCATCAAAATGAACAACCAAACGCTCATAAGGGGTATCTTCCGAAACATGGATATAATGGAATTCTCTTGGCCTGAACACCAATAAACATCCGGGTTCAACTGTATATTTTGCGCCTTCAACAAAAAAGGTGCCGCTTCCGCGCTTAATATAAATAATTTCGTACATATTATGACAATGCCGGCTGAATTGTGATGTTTCCGGTTTTTTATCAAGCGTATGATGATAATAAAACCCTTTAAACCTTATATGCTCCAAAATAAAATTTCCTTACATATATTGAATTTTTTTTGTTTTTTGCCGAGAACACAGCAGGATTTGCAATGTTCATTATTCTGCGCTTATAGTATAATACTTTTCAAGCGATAATTCAATAAAAATTTTTGGAGGTGATTTTATGATTATCGGTGCTCAGCTTTACTCCGTTCGCGATAAATGCAGTACAGAAGACGGAATCAAAGCTACTTTTAAAAGAATGAAAGAAATCGGGTATTCTTCCGTACAGATCAGCGGTTTTCCCTACAATGCAGAAAAAGCCAAGGAATATGCAGATGAGTATGGATTGCATATCGGTCTTACCCACACCGCAATTGACCAGATTATCAACCATACCCAGGAAGTCATACAAAACCATAAAATATTAGGTGCGGATGTAGTCGGTATCGGTTATCCGGGCGGCTATTATAACAACGGCATATTAGAAACAGACAGGCTTATTTCCGACCTTACTTCCGCTGTGCAAGCCATAGAAGATGCCGGTTTAAAATTCGGTTATCACAATCACGCTATGGAATTTAAAGACTTAGGCGGTTATTATCCCCTGGACATATTATTTGAAAAAACAAACTGGAATTTTATTTTAGATGTAGGCTGGGTGGATTTTGCCGGTGCCGACGCGGTAAAAGCAGTAAATAAATATGCCTCCCGTTTGGAATATGTACATTTAAAGGACTTCCGTGCGGCTCAAGAACCAAATGAACCGGACGGAAATCGGATTGTATCACTTTATAACGGAAACGTTCCCTTAGATGCCATTCTTACCGCGTTAAAAAAAGCAGGAACAAAAGTGGCTTATGTAGAACAGGATAACGCCGTAGAAAAAAACAGCTATGAAGAAATGAAAAACAGCTATGAAGCGCTGAAAAAGAAAGGATGGACAAATTAATATGGCACAGTTTATTATATCCGCCTTTGCCGACGAAGCCGCAGCCGATTTGACGAATCAAATTGCTGCGCTGAAACGCAATAATTTAAACTACATAGAAATCAGAAATATTGACGGTAAATGTGTAATTGATTATTCCGAAGAAGAAATTACCGCATTTAAAACTGAACTCGACGCAGCAGCAATCCGTGTTTCTTCTTTGGGCTCTCCTATCGGAAAATATGAAATCACCGATGAATTCCAACCTCATTTCGATCGTTTCAAAAAAGCAATTAAAACAGCCCAGCTTTTAGGAACAAAAAACATGCGTATGTTCAGTTTTTTTATTCCTGACGGAAAAATTGCCACAGATTATAGCCAGGAGGTTTACCGGCGGCTAACGCTGATGCTTGAGTATGCTAAGGCGGAAGGGATCCAGCTCTGCCATGAAAACGAAGCACGGATTTATGGTCAGCGTCCGGAAGAGGCCTTAGAGCTGCAAGAAAAACTTCCTGATTTAAAAGCGATTTTTGATCCGGCAAATTATATTATGGAAAATGCCGATATTACATGGGCTATTGACAGAATCGCCCCTTATTTAGAGTATCTTCATATTAAAGATGCCTGCCTGAGTGACCATAAGATTGTTCCTGCCGGATACGGCGACGGAAAAATTGCCGAAGTTCTTGAAAAAACTGCCGCTGCAAGAGGCAATCAAGATACCTTCCTTACCGTAGAGCCACATCTGTTTGCTTTTACCGGCTATTCCAACCTGGATCACCGGGAAATGAAACATAAATTCAGCTATGCCAATCAAAATGAGTCCTTTGACGCTGCTGTAAACGCATTAAAAGAAATATTAAATCAAATAGGTTATAAAAAAGGAGAGGATAACAAATGGAAAAAGTAAAATTTGGTATTATCGGCGCCGGTAATATGGGAACCGGTCATTTCAGAAGCTTTATGAGCAATTTGATTCAAAACGGCGAATGCATTGCCATCGCAGATCTTATTCCTGAAAAGCTGGAGGAAAAAAAGAAGATTGCCCAAGAAATGAACCCTGAAGCCGCAGCAAAAGTACACTATTTCAACAGCGGAGATGAACTCATTGAAAGCGGCGTTTGTGACGCTGTTATTATTGCTGTTCCTCATTATGATCATCCCGTTTTTGCCATCAAAGCCATGAAAAAAGGTATTCACGCGCTGGTGGAAAAACCCGCGGGTGTTTATACGCTTCAGGTGCAGGAAATGCTGGATGAAAGTCAAAAGCACCCGGAACTGAAACTGGGCATTATGTTTAATCAAAGAACAAATCCCTATTATAAAAAAATGAAACAAATGATTGCCGATGGCGAACTGGGTGAGATCACCCGCTTGAACTGGATCATTACCAACTGGTACCGCACACAAAGATATTATGATGTTGGCGGCTGGCGCGCTACCTGGAAAGGCGAAGGCGGCGGAGTTCTATATAATCAGGCACCACATAATATTGATCTTTTCCAATGGATTCCCGATATGATGCCGAATAAAGTTCATGCATTCTGTCATTTCGGCAAATGGCACAATATTGAGGTTGAAGATGATGTGACCGCTTATTTCGAATATCCCAACGGAGCAACCGGTGTATTTATTACCACTACCGGTGATAATCCCGGAACAAATCGTTTGGAAATTTGCGGGGATAAAGGTAAGTTGGTATGTGATGATGAGCTTACTTTTTATAAGTTGGAGAAATCATTGAAAGAATTCACATTTGGTGCCGAACAGCCATGGGATACGCTCAAGTGTGAAAAAATCAATATTAAAGTAGAAGGAGATAATCCTCAGCATGTAGGAATCCTTAATAATTTTGCCAATGCTGTTTTAGGATTAGAACCTCTCTATGCTCCCGCCGCTGACGGTATCAAAGGAGTGATGCTGGCTAACGCGATGCTGCTTTCCGGCTGGACCGGAGAGACTGTGGAGCTTCCCATTGACGGCAAAAAATTCTTTGATATGCTTCAGCAGCATATCAAGGATTCAAAATTCGTTAAAGTAACTGCGGAGAGTACCGGCACCCCAGATATTTCTTCCACCTATAATTCGAGGTAATGGGAGATGATTCTATGAAAAAAGCTGCGATTGTCGGCTGCGGAAGCATTGCAAAAACTCACGCTGAGAATCTTGCCGCAATGGAATGCGTAAAAATTACAGCAGTTTGCGATATTCTTCCTCAGCGCGCAGAATCTTTAGCCCAGACGTATGCCCCACAGGCAAAGATATACGATGATTTTGAAACGATGCTCAGCCGAGAAAAATTTGATGTTCTTCACATCTGTACCCCGCATTATCTGCACTGTGAAATGGCATGTGCCGCGCTGAAAAAAGATATTCACGTATTACTGGAAAAACCGGTGTGTATCAATATGCAACAGGTAGAACTGCTGCAAAAAGCCGAAAAAGAAAGTCAAGGGAAGATATGTATTTCCTTTCAAAATCGCTACCTGGCACGCAATCGAAAAGCAAAAGAACTGATTGAAAGTGGTATCGCCGGAAAAATTCTGGGCGCAAACGGAAGCGTTCTTTGGCACAGAGATGCTCCTTATTATATCAACAGCCATTGGCGCGGCTTTATGGCCACTGAAGGCGGCGGAGTAATGATCAATCAAGCTATTCACACGCTGGATTTGATGCTCTGGCTCTGCGGTGAACCGGACCATCTCTCCGCAACGACAGCCAACCATCATTTGAAAGGGATTATTGACGTAGAAGATACCGCGGAAGCATATATTACGTTTAAAAGCGGTGTTCACGGAATCTTTTTTGCCACTACGGCAAATTACACCGACGCGCCGATATCACTGAAAATTGCCTGTGAGAACATGCTGTTGGAACTGAAAAATGATGATCTTTATATCGACGGCATTCCCCAGAAGTTAAAGGATAGCATTGTTATGGAATCCGGTAAGGCTTACTGGGGTGTAGGCCATAAAATGCTGTTTCAAGATTTTTATGCTCGCCTTAATACCGGTGAAGCAATGCCTATCGGCGTTACCGAAGCGGCAAAAGCCTTGCGTGTTTTGCTGGGAATCTATGCGTCAAACGGAAACGATATTGATTTAAAAGGATAATTGCTATGAAAGATTTTTTTGATGAAAAAATTCTTCTTGACAATGATGTCGCTTATGAACTTTACAGCAAATACGCAAAAGATCAGCCTATTATCGACTATCACTGTCATTTGAACCCTCAGGAAATTTATGAGGACAAAAGCTTTTCCAATATCGGAGAGCTTTGGTTGGCAGGCGACCATTATAAATGGCGTGCCATGCGGCAAAACGGTATTAATGAAGACTTTATTACCGGAAATGCCGCGTATAAAGAAAAATTTATAAAATTTGCCTCCACTATGGAATATGCTCCCGGCAACCCACTGTACTATTGGGCGCATATGGAGCTTGCTCAGCTTTTCGGTATCCGCAAGCCGTTAAACGAAAAAAATGCCGAAACGATTTGGAATGAAACCAACCAAGCCATTGCCGGCGGCGGTTTTACCGCGCAGAGTTTGATCAAACGCTGCAAGGTAAAGGTGATCTGCACTACCGATGATCCTGCCGACACGCTGAAATATCACACAAAGATGAAAGATTTTTCCTTTGTGAAAGTCCTGCCGACATTCCGGCCGGATATTATCTGCTTTGGCTTAAACCGAGAGGATTTTAGGGACTATATTCAGAAATTAGGCGCAGCGGAAAATACGGAAATTGCTTCCTTTGATGTGCTGCTTGAAGTTTTGGATAAACGTATTGAATATTTTGCACAGGCAGGCTGTGTGGTTGCCGATCACGCGCTGGAACACATTCCTCCCCGCAAAGGAACTTATGATGAAGCCAAAAGCACCTTCACCAAAGTTCTGCAAGGTCAAAAAGCAGAACAGAAAGAGCTGGATCTCTATACAGACTTTATGACACGCTTTTTCGCCGTACGCTATTCCAAACGCGGTTGGACGATGCAGCTGCACATGGCGCCGCTGCGCAATGTAAATACTCGTTTATTCCGCCGTACCGGTGCCGACAGCGGTATTGACGTGGTAGGCGATCCGATTTCAGCACAAAGCTTTGCCCGATTGCTGAATGACATCAACAATGAGGAACCTCTGCCCAAAATGGTGTTTTACTGCTTAAACGCAACCGTGAACGATATGATCGCTGCGATGACAGGCGCTTTTTCCGAAAATATTCCGGGAAAAATGCAGCTTGGTTCGGCATGGTGGTTTAACGATCATGTAGACGGTATCAAAGCGCAGCTGCATTCTCTTGCCAATGCAGGCCTTTTGGGGCGTTTTATCGGTATGCTTACCGATTCCCGAAGCTTTACTTCCTATGTGCGCTTCGACTTTTTCCGCCGTATTCTTTGTACAGAAATCGGAGCATGGATAGAAAAAGGCGAATTTGAGGCCGACTGCGGTAAGCTGATTGAAGGCATTTCTTACAAAAACGCAAAAGATTATTTTAATTTTTAAAAAGGAGAAGAGAATTTATGGATATGACTTTTCGCTGGTACGGCGAAAATGATCCCGTTACGCTGGAATACATCAGTCAGATTCCCTTAATGAGTGGCGTTGTTACGGCGATTTATGATGTGCCCGTAGGGCAAGTATGGCCGTTGGAACGTATTATGGCTTTAAAACAAACCGTAAACGCTAAGGGACTGAAAATGGAAGTCATTGAGAGCGTACCGGTACATGAAGACATAAAAAGAGGAGTACCGGAACGGGATATTCTAATTGAAAACTACTGTACCACAATTCGAAATTTAGGTGCTGCAGGTGTAAAAGTAATATGCTATAACTTTATGCCGGTTTTTGATTGGCTCCGCAGCGATCTGAAAATGAAAACGCCGGACGGAGCTACTTGCTTGGCATATGATCAGCAAACAGTAAACGCAATGGATCCGGCAAAAGGGGAGCTTTCTCTTCCCGGATGGGATGAAAGCTATACCAAAGAGCAGCTTCAGGGACTTTTAGAAGCCTTTAAGTCCATTGACGAAGAGCAGCTGATGGAAAACCTGATCTATTTCCTTAAAAAAATTATTCCCGTATGTGAAGAATGTGACGTTAAAATGGCCATTCATCCGGATGATCCGCCTTGGAGCATGTTTGGTCTTCCCCGCATCATTACCGGTGAGAAAGGAATTGACCGCATGTTTTCCGCTGTTAACAGCCAATATAACGGCCTTACCCTTTGCACCGGCTCTCTGGGCTGCAGTCCTAAAAACGATATGGTGAAACTGGCTGCTAAATATGCAAAAATGGGCCGTATCCATTTTGTGCATGCAAGAAATATCCGGTTTACCGGGGAGGCAAAATTTAACGAAAGCCCCCATCCTACCGCTTGTGGTTCACTGGATATGTACGGCATCATGAAAGCTCTGTATGATAACGGGTTTGACGGTTATACCCGTCCCGATCACGGCCGAAATATTTGGGGAGAAAACGGCCGGCCGGGATACGGACTATATGACAGAGCGCTCGGAGCTTGCTACATAAACGGCCTTTGGGAGGCTATTGTAAAAGGAGATAAAAAATGAAACTACCGTTTAAAATTGATTTAACCGGCAAAATTGCCGTAATTACCGGTGCCGGAGGCGTACTTTGCAGCGGGTTTGCAAAAGTATTGGCAGCCTGCGGCGCAAAAATTGCTCTGCTGGATATCAATATAGCCGCGGCGCAGGCCGTTGCCGATGAGATTGCAGCCAACGGCGGCACAGCTATCGCCGTAGAAGCAAACTGCCTGAAAACCGACAGTCTGCACCAAGCTTATAAAAAAGTTATGGCTGAACTGGGTTCCTGTAATATTTTGATCAACGGTGCGGGAGGAAATAATCCGCGCGGAACAACCGATAACGAAACCATGACACCCGATATGCTGGATGAAAAAGAGTTAAAAACGTTTTTTGATCTTGATCCGGACGGTATACGTTTTGTTTTTGACCTTAATGTAGTAGCAGCCGTACTTACCACACAAGCCTTTACCAAAGAAATGGTAAAATCCGGCGGCGTAATTCTGAATGTTTCTTCCATGAACGCTTTTCGGCCTTTAACAAAAATTCCGGCTTATTCGGCTGCAAAAGCCGCGGTTTCAAACCTTACGCAGTGGCTCGCGGTACATTTTGCCCCCTGCAATATTCGCGTAAACGCCATTGCTCCCGGCTTTTTTGTAACCAATCAGAACAGAGCACTGCTGTTTAAAGACGGCGAGCCTACTGCCAGAACGGAAAAGATTCTGCGCGGAACGCCTATGAATCGTTTCGGAGAAACCGATGATTTAACGGGAACTTTGCTTTGGCTGGTTTCTGATGAAGCCTCCGGTTTTGTTACCGGCGTAGTCGTTCCCGTTGATGGTGGCTTTGCGGCCTACAGCGGCGTATAAACTGCAGCCAAACACAATATTTTTATACAAAACATGAAAATATATTTTTCAAGAGTTCGGTATCATCTCCGAACTCTTTTTTTATGAATAATCCTTTGCTGTAATTTTTTATCCGAAGAAATGGAATCATTAAAATCAGGATTGATATAATGCCGAAAAGGCTATCTTTTTAAAAATTTTTGTCAAATTTTATTGACCAACATAAAATCACGCTTTATAATAAATACTATAGGTGATAAAAATGATTAAATCTAAAAAGAAGACTATGTTTATATCCGATTTAACCAGCAACAAAGAGATTATCATAAGTAGGACAAGCAATACCGGAAGCATACCAAAACATTTAAAATATATGTTGCTTTTTCCGATCATTCTTTTT
>CAJKLB010000042.1 GCA_905200615.1 uncultured Selenomonadales bacterium
CCGGATTTTCCGCACTTTCCAGCTGTGCCGGGTCAACCATTATATTCAGGTCCTGCGATTTAAAGCTGTAGCGCATAATCGAGTCGGGATCGTCATAATAGGAGCAAACCGTCTCCCTTGGAAAATCCAAAACTTCCGTTGGAGCCGGCGTTATAACCGGAAATGCTGTGGCCTCCGCTGCCATACCGGCCGGGGGCGCCGTGGCCTCCGCTACCGTAGCCGTGGGCTGAATCTCTTCTGTTTTTTCGCTTGTTTCCTCGGCCGCGCACCCGCAAAGCAATGTTAAACAAAAAATCAGCGATAATAACCGTTTACCTTTTTTCATTTTTCTTTCCCCCTATTCTAAAACAAGATATTCGCTGCCCGTCCATCCCCAGCCATTTTCAGAAGAAGTAACCAGTTCCAAATACAAAAGATCCCTATTCGTTGAGATGCTGGGAGAAGGGTTATAATACAACACACGTAATGAAAAAATTTCATTAACTTCTTTAAAAATATTATTGATGATATTTTATCTTTTAAATATTTTTTTTGTCAATATTTGTTTAATTTTTTATAATATCAAATACTCAAAAAGTTAATTTTTCAGTTTCCCAAATACGGGTACTTCACGTTTTCCCGATAGGCTTGGTTGTATTTTTTCCGCGGCGCACCCGCAAAGCAGCAACGCCAGTAAGCAGGCAATCCCTTTCCTATACATTTTTTTCACAAGCAACCACGCTTTCGATGTTTGCCTTTATTTTAGAGCAAATGATTCCATATATATAAGTAATCACCCATAAGCGCGCTTTCTGTACGGTTTGTATCCGCATAAAAGCACCCTTGTGCTTCTCCCCGGCGGAGTCCACCATAAGCCGTGCTTCTTCCATACTGCCGCTTTGCGATTTTCCCAAACACGCTATCGCCTGCCGCAGCGTCATTCCCTTTTCCAGCTGTTCCGCTTGCTTCTGACTTGGCAAAAACAACAAATTGGGCTGGGGATTAAGATACCGCAGTAAAAATATCCTTCCTTACAGCCGCGACGGCATCACAGTTCAGCCTGTACAGGAGTCTTTTATGTGCCGCACTTTTTCTTGACAGCATAACGCGTCAAGGAAGTTTTTCTCTTGCCATTTATCCTTTTATTTTCACCGTTTTCCTGTTCATTCATCCTAAACGCAGTCCAAATCCGACCCGCGTTTTACACCGACGATTCCGCAAAGCAAACATCAGCGCCTCTCCCCTTTATCCTCTCTGCCGTGCAATATGATTGAAAGGAAAAGCGTTCAACGCAGCTATTCTTGTAAATTCGTAACAATGGTATAACTTCCCGCCGAAACATTTAAAACGGTTCGTCCGTCACAATACTCCGCTTCGGGCAAAGAACAACGCCCCGGCAATTCCAGCCGCGCGGAAGTATTGCAGGGAATAGTAACAGAAAAGAATGCCTTCGCCTTTTCTTTGCTCCATTTGCAGGAGAGCCTACCATAGGGTGTAACGGTCTCTGCCTCGGCATACGCTAAATTTTTAGGAAGATACGGCCGGATCAAGCTGCGCGCAAAGCCGGCTTCCAACGGTGAAATCCCGCAAAGATAAGCAAAGAACCATTGATTGATACAAGCCAAATAAAAATGATTACGACTTCGAGGCTGCTCTGCCCAACCTTCCCAGCAGGAAGTGGCCCCCAAGGTAACGATATGACCCCAACTCGGAAATTCGGTATCTACAGCAATACGCCAAGCCGTTTCCAGTTCCCCGCGCTCCGTTAGTATCGGAAGCAAATATTTGACAGAAAAACCGATATCCAGCTTATCCCCGCGTTCATGAATATCTTCCATTAAAGCGGAAAAAGTACGCTTCGGATCCTCTGCCAAGCCAAAAGCTAAAGGAAGCAGCGCGGAAGCCTGTCGGAAGGATTGATCATTCACGCTGTAAGAAAAATTTTGATTGATCAGCTTTTTGATTTGATGATATTGATCCTCCCACTGTGCAGCATCAGGTGAATTTCCGACTGCCTGCGCAATTTGCGCCATCATTTGCTGAACAAACGCTGCATAAGCTAAGGAGCATAGCGCACCGCCCTCGGGCGGAACCGTGCCTTCCGGCGACAGCCAATCGGACAGCGCTTTAACATAACGAGGGTTCTGCGGAGTATATTCCATAGCGGTTTGATATTCAAACATACCGTAGCGTTTCATGGGAGCATAGTATTTTCGCAGTGTAATCGTGTCTCCGTACATTTTATAAAGATGATACGGAATGACAACAAAAGCGCATTGCCAGGCAGGCGTATACTCACAAAGACAAGGTCCGGGCGCTGTAATGGAAACTAACCCCTGCTCATTTTGCGTGTCTGCCAAATCCTGCAACCACTTAATATAAAAGTTATGCATATCCAATGAAAACATGGAACAATCGGCAATCAGCTGTGTATCACCGGTCCATCCGCGCTTTTCAAACACAGGCGTATCGGTGGGAATAGAATGAAAATTCGTGCGCAGAGAATTTACGCCATTGCGGTACTGCAAATTCAGCAGTTCACTTGCGCATCGAAAATTTCCGATTACAGCAATATTGCTATGCAGCACGATAGCCTGTACCGTACACGGCACATCCAGCCCCTCCACCATGATATATTGAAAACCCATATAACAAAATTTAGGCTGAAAACATTCCTGCTCAAGCCCTGCCGGAATATACACGGAAGCTTGAAACTCCTGATACCCATTTCCGTTAGAACAATCCACTCTGCCGTCTTTTAATGTTTCGCCGCAGACTACCCGAATTCTTTTCCCGCGCCGGGCAGAAAATGTAAGACGGGGCAACCCGGCTGTAATACGGGAAAAAACATATACATAGCGTTCCGCCCCCAGTTTAAGCACGTGCAGCGGTTCCAGCACCTCAATCTGTTCTACCCGAGGAGTAATACTGGGATATAACGGCATATGTAAAGCTACTTGATCCGAAGCGTTCTCCCATTTTTGAGAAAATCCGCAGCGGGTCCATCCCGGTTGTTCCAACCGCGCATCCAACACATTCCCATACCATACGCTGTTATCCAGCAGCGGGCCTTCCGCACTCTGCCAAGAGGTATCGCTTACAATCTCTTGGACGCTGCCGTCAGTAAGTTCCAGGCGTAATGTACAAATCATCTGAGGTTTACAATTATCCCACGGTACCGTAGTATGGTCAGGCAAATCATAATCAATCCAATCCCCATGATAACTGAAATAACCGTTTCCTAACTCTACACCAATGCAATTGCTTCCCTCCTGTACCAACTGCGTAACATCATAGGTCTGATAATATGCCCGGTGATCAAACTGAGAATATTCCGGCGCCAGATAAGGCTTGCCCAAAGCCATGCCGTTGATCCAAGCTTCATAATACCCCAGCCCGCAAATATAAAGAATGGCGCGTCTGACAGCTCCGGCAGAAAACTCTTTACGCAGACGCGGCGCTATCGCGTGACGTTTCAGCCTCCCCCATGGCTTATCCGGATACTTTCCCAGCACCCTTGCGCCTTTCCAATCCTTTCCGGTAAAAATCTCAGTGATGCGCGTATCATAATCCAGTGTAAATTTTCCCGCAAAACCTTCTATTTCCGGCCGGCTGAGTGAACGGAACTCCAACACATTCTCTCCCAGCTTCAGCGAATCCGTAATATCAAGCATTTGATGAGGATGCCGAATGTGCCGATGAAACGTTTTATTTCCGGCAGCAATGATGTGCCCGTTTACCAAAACTTCATATTCTCCGTCGGCCGCGCCGTTAAAGTAGGCAAAACCGGGAAGCTGATCTAAAGCAAACACATATTGCATGTGCTGTCCCCATATCCATTGGGTTCCTTCCAAAAAATCCTGTGAACTTTCATAACAGATCCACCGACCGCGAAACGCATCGATTCCGGTTCTAAAAAAAGCCGGAGTACTCTGCGCATATTCCTCTCCACTCCAAACGCTTACCGTCCAAGAATATTCACTGCATGGTTTTAACTGCAATTGCGGACAAACATATTGACTTTGATTGCTTTTAATCCGTCCGCTGTCATATACGATATTTCCTTCATGAAGCACGGTCAGCCGATAGCTTTCCTGCACGGAAGGCGCATCCTCTAAGTGCCATCCAAAACCGTATTCCAATTGTTCAATTACGGGAGCAACTGCATTTTCACAAGTTAAATGCGTTATTTTCATAATCAACCTCTCCTTTAAGACTGCCAAAAATATAATAATCAGACAGTGCTGTTTGATCCTTGGCATTTTTCCTATAAGCATGTCTATCACAAAAAATTTATTACTTCTTGCGCACGCTTTACAAAAATATCGTATCATATTGCACCGGCAATGTCAACGCGGCGTGGTTCTTTATCAATGACCCGATTTTTCTCTGAACGCTTCATAAAAATTCAGAAGCAACCAAAAAATTTCTTATTATAATACAAAACAACTCTAAAACTCATCCACGCGCATCCATTTGCTTCCACACAAGCACACGGTTAAAAAGCCATTCGTTGCCAGCCTTCTCCTTTGATTGGCGGCAGCCCCAAAATTTCTCTTCCTGTATTCACATAGTAACGGTAATTTTCTATCTCTACCCCATTGGGAATCCGATGGTCCAGCGCGAAAATTACGCCGCCTCCCCTCATAAGTGATGACATCTTATATTCCAATTCATCACGGATCGCTTTTTTTCCTTTCAAAAGAGCGAACTTATCGATTCCTCCTTTTAAATAAAGTTTTTTACCGTATTTTTTACGAAGTTCCACGATGTCCATTCCGGCCGCAGGTTCGCACGGATAAAATCCCTGAAGACCGCTCTCCAGAAACGCATCGATATCAGCATTCATATTGCCGTCGCTGTCCTGTGAAAACAAAACTGCCCCATAAGCCTTTGCTGCCTCCCATACTTTTTTGTAATACGGCGCAATAAACTCCTTCACTTGTTTGGGACCTGCCAGGGGACCGCTTTTTCCGGCCATATCTTCATGCACGGTAAGATTATCTATTCCCACAATTTCACCGGTTCTTTCTATAACTTTTACACAAGTATCGGCAATTGTGGAAAGGATCTCTTTTATCAATTCCGGCTGCTCATAATAAGCAATGCTTAAATTGATTTCTCCCATAAGCTCTCTGGTTACATCGTAACCTCCGGGAATATTTAACAGCGTTAAATATCCTTTTTCCCTCAGCTTTTTTTGATGCAGCAATTTTTCACGATCTATACGGTTTTCCGAAAAAGTATACCAATGCTTGATTCTATTCCAATCTTCGCTATTTTTCACCGGGAATTCCAAAGGCAGGGGAATCGTTGCTGATTTTTTGCACAATTTACTTTTTCTTCCCAACTCATCAATCAAAATTGTTTCCGTTTCGTTATCTTCCAAAATAACAGGAGTAATTCCCGAAACAGCTCCTGTATTTGCAGCCAACCCTGTATACAGCACATAGTCCCAGTCAAAAGCCGTTAACGATATTTCTTTTTCCGGAACGCCTTTGCTGCGCCATTCCTGTTCCAAAACATGCAGCGGCCCGAACAATTCACAAAACATCTCTCTTCCTGTAAACTGATGCTTGCAATGCGCGATATATTGTTCCCGCGTCCAAATCATAAAAATTCCTCCTTATAAAGCAATAAAATAAGTGTATCAAATTTTTTAAAAAAAAGAATAACAAAAAGCTTGTAATATGGACAAAATTCCGATATAATTGTGTAAAAAATAAAAGGATTCGTTTTTCATAATGGAACATTTTAACGTGCATTTGAATCATTTTATAAAAAGGCAAACTTTCTGCGGATGGGAAATTCCTCTTCGGTGCATTTCCGATTACGAAATAGTTTTTATTGCAAGCGGAGAGGGCGATATCTTGATAAACCAAACCCATTTTCATGCTGTTGCAGGCGACTTTTTTCTGTTTAAGCCCGGAATACCGCACAGCCTTAAAGTTTCTCGTATGCCCTGCATGAATTTTTACGCCGCGCATTTCACCCCGCCGAATCATTCGGATATGATACTGCCGGATTATTTGCACCTGAACGCCTTTTCCCGCTTTACCTCGTTATTTAAATCGCTGATGCATACCTACCGGGAATTTGACAGCTTTTCGTTATGGCGGCGGAATCTTTTGCTTGAACAGATACTATGCGAACTGGCTTCGGCTTTTTATTTAAAAAATGAGTCTTTGGGCGCAAAAAAGATACGAAAAATTCTATCGCTTATTCATGAAAACCCCTATAGAAAATACAGTATTGCCCAACTTACCAAAATTGCGGGAATGCAAAAAACAGCTTTCATAGAGTCTTTTCGTACAGTAACCGGAACCACACCGCTGCAGTATATTACAACACTTCAAATGGAGGAGGCACGGGAACTTTTATGGGAAACAAAACTGACCGTGAATCAGATTGCGGAACAGTGCGGTTTTACAGATGTCTTTTACTTCAGCCGATGTTTTAAAAAGCATTTTTCTCTTTCTCCTAAAAAATACCGTATAGCTTATCTCAGCAATGGTGAGGACAGCAAATAATATCCACCCTTGCCAAACCAAAAACAACCTTTACTTTTTTCTGACGCTGCTTTATCATACTTTTATGTTTCAGGAGGTAAAAAAATGGAACAACGTATTCCTTTACAATATACCGTAGGGTATTCCGACAATTTCAATACATCTCCCCTGCAATGGTTCCCCGCAAAAGTTCCCGGAGCCGTTCAATTGGACTTTGCCCGTGCCCAGGGTTGGGAATCCTATACTTTCGGGGATAATTACAAACAGTATGCTTTTATGGAAGACTGTTTTTGGACATATCGCGCCTATTTACCGAAACTTCCGAACGGCTCGGTCTATTTCCATTCGGAAGGAATCGATTACCGTTTTATGATTCGGTTCCTCGGCAAGGTGATCTGGGAGCAGGAAGGCATGTTTACCCCTGTAGATGTAGAGCTTCCTAACGCCAAAGAAGGGGATCTCCTTGAAATCATCCTGTATCCGATTCCCAAACGCGCGGGAGCACGCCCCGATCGGCAGCAGGCTGATGCATGCGTAAAACCCGCCTGCAGTTACGGATGGGATTGGCACCCTCGTTTAGTTCCCAGCGGTATTTGGGACGATACCTATTTGGCCGTGCGCACACACCCCTTGTTCGAGACTCCGCAAACGCGTTACACGCTCTCGGAAGATTTCAGCTATGCTGTGCTGACTTTAGACTGTGATTTTCCCGCGCGCTGGACGGTAACAGATCCCAAGGGAAATTTGGTGTTTTGTTTGGAAAACCAAACAGAAGCCGTTATAGAACATCCGCTCCTGTGGTGGTGCAACGGACAGGGAGAACAGAATTTATATACCTCTACAGTAGAACGATATGAAGACGGCCAACGAAAAATCCAAAAAATCGGGTTTCGCAGAATCAGATTGATTATGGATGAGCACGGATGGGATGAACCGCCTGAAGGAGTACATTTCCCCGCCGAACGAAAACATCCGCCTATGACGCTGGAGCTGAACGGACGTGTAATATTCGGCAAAGGATCCAATTGGATTCAGCCCGAAATTTTTTACGGTACGATTACCCGTAATACCTATTTACCCTTACTCAAGCTTGCAAAAAAAGCCAATATGAATTTATTGCGCTGTTGGGGCGGCCAAATTATACAAAAAGAATGTTTTTATGAACTGTGTGATGAACTCGGTCTGATGGTATGGCAGGAATTTCCGCTTTCCTGCAACTGCCATCCTGATGATCCCCACTACCTTCATATTCTCGATCAGGAAAGTCGTTCTGTCATCCGCAGGCTGCGTGTTCATCCGTGCTTGGTCCTGTGGTGCGGCGGAAACGAGCTCTTCTGTTCATGGTCGCGTATGACGGAACAATCCCTTGCCTTGCGCCTGCTCAACCGTAATTGTTTTGATTTGGACCCCGGCACTCCCTTTCTTTTTACCTCTCCGCTTATGGGGGTGGGACATGGTCCCTATACTTTCCGTACGGATTTCGGTCAGGATATTTTCCAGCTCATGAACGCTGAGCATAAAACCGCTTACTGTGAGTTTGGTATTCCTTCTCCCTCTTCACCGGAATATATTGCGGCTTTTATTCCTAAAGACCTGCAAAAAATGCCTGAGCCCGGCACGCCATGGCAAACGCACCATGCGTATAATGTAATTTCCCAACACGGCTGGCTGCAATTGCATAATATCGAGCACTATTTCGGCAAACAAAACAACTATCAAAAAATATATGAACTCGGATCTTGGCTGCAATCTGCGGGATATCAGGCTTTTTTTGAAGGTGCGCGGCGTCAAAAGCCCAACTGCTCCATGGCGCTCAACTGGTGTTATAATGAACCTTGGCCCAGTGCCGCCAATAACAATATTATTAACTATCCGGCTCTTCCCAAGCCGGCTTATGAAGCCGTAACACAGGCTCTTCGCCCGATATTGGTCAGCGCGCAATTTGATCGTTTTGACTACTACGGAGGTGATCTTTTTACCTGTACGCTGTGGCTGCTCAATGATTCCTGCCTGCAGCCGGAACTGGGAAGCGTTGAAGTATTGCTCTTTCTAAATGACAAAGAATATCATTTAGGGCGTTGGAATTATACCTCTTGCCGGCCCAACACCAATCTGAAAGGTGAAACTTTTTCGATAAAATTACCGGTAGTACATGCAAAAGAAATGAAACTTTTCCTAAAAGCGGACGCCTATTCTTCTGTTTATCGTTTATATTACGCGCCGCAAAAACAGCATTCTGATCTGTAAAGCTCCAAAATTTTTCGCCGTCGGTTGGATTGCTCACCGGCCGACTGTTACCGCATACAAAAATCAATACGCTTGTTTTTGTATGCGGCAAGCTTTCATTGCACAAAAATTATAAAATTCGAAGGTATATATGGAATCCGAATCGTTTTTACCAAACAGTATCCATCTTTATCGTTGTGACTATCGACCCAACAACTGGGATAATCAGCTGCACAATCATGATTTTATTGAAATCGCCTTGGTGATACAGGGAAAGGGCGGGCATATGATTGACAATCACAAATATACCGTCAACGCAGGCGAATTATACATTATAAACAGCGAAAGCTTTCATTGCTTTTATCCGTCAGATGCGAATAACACCGAAAATCTTTCCATTTGCTTTTTGGGCTTTTATCCCGAATTTCTGTACGGAATAGGCTTTAGTCCCGACACACTCGTATGCGTGAGAGATATGCTTCTATATAAGTCTTTATATGAAAACGAAGAAAAATATGCCCTTGATGCCGTTTTAACAGAAAAAGAACAGCAACGATTTTTAGAGTTGTTCAATCATATGTTTTATGAACTCCAAACCAAAGAAGACGGGTATCTGGACAATGTCAAGTTTCAGCTGGGTATGCTGTTAATAGATCTTACCCGCTGTTATTATAAATTTTCAGGCTCCGCAAAAACCAGCAGTCGATATAAGATAGGCTTAATTAACAAAGCCATTGAGTATTTTAATGAAAAGTACAGTGAAAAATTCAATTTAGATCAACTGGCCGATTCTGTATATTTAAGCAAAAGACAATTCTCACGAATTTTTAAAGAAGTGACGGGAATGAATGTGGTAGAATATCTTCAAAAAGTACGAATTGAAAAGGCCTGCCAGCTCATCAGCAGTACGAATCTAAAAATATCGGAAATTGCATCTTTGGTAGGATATTCGGATTACCGACATTTTAATAATACGTTTCAAAAAATCATGGGAATGACCGCGAGTACTTTTTCCCGACAGAGAAAGAGCAAAAATGAAAAAACTCACGCGCAATAAGGCACGAAATTTTAAAGCAGAAAACAACTCCGATTTTTTATAACCTCACCGTTCTTTTTAAAGGTCCAATAAGCACGTCCGTATTTTGAGCGTGTTTCCTTAATTTCCTAAGTTCCCGTTATTTTAAGCCTATCTTTCTCCTCAAAACAGCATATAAAACTTATTTGTCCGGTATAATGAAAAAAGGGGAATTTCTCCCCTTTTTTAACGAAGCTTTCGTTTCTTCCATTGGACAAATACCGCTGATCCTCCCAGCCCAAACAACAATAAGATATACGGGAGTATCAAAGAAGAATCTCCTGTATCTGAAGGATTCTGCTGCGGCGGTGAAGTTGGCGTGACTGCTTTCTCGACCAAAGCATACACACCCAAGTGCTCTGTCTCTATCACCACATTTCTTTCTTCGATACGGAACGGAACACTTGTTTTATCGCCATTTTCAATAATGCGGTACACTTCCAGCTGAGATAAATCAAACGCTGATGAAACCGGTATCGTTATCCGAACCTTTCCTTTAGGCTGTATTTCTTTCCCGTCTTTGATAAAGGAAATATCTACCGACGCAAAATTCTTTATGAAAAGCTCGCTGCCGATTTCGTTGAAATGCAAAATGTCTTTTTTCACACGCAGTTGCGCGTCAGCAGGAAGTACTCCCCTATTCGCCTCAACCATAACTCCCGTAGCCGCATCCGTAAACAATAAGGTTTGAACATCCTCGCCGTATAACTCAATTTCAGCAATGGAAATATAATTATGGATGGCATAGTTTACGGATTTATTATAACAGTCCAACAATTGATTTCCCGTAACAGTATACCGCACATAGCGCGCATTTATATTTCCGTTATCCCTGCTGTTTTGCAGTCCCGTATTATTATTCGTTTTATCGGCATATATGATCCAGTCAGAACCATTCACAGAAACCTCTATTTTATATTTCCATACAGACGCAAACTGATGCCGTACTACTACAGACTGCAATTCTTTTACTTCTCCCATGTCCAGCACGACAGAATGATTCGGTACCGAACTGTCTTTCGTTGTTCCCTCGAGGATATTCGGAATATATACGGTACTCAGGCTGTTGTCGGTTAATGCGTTGATTCTTGTTGCGGGAGAAATCCCTTCACTTCCCTGGGCCTGCGTAATTTCCAACTTTTTCGCCGCGATGTCCTGCGCAATATCACTGAAGTTTTGCGGCTCAAGCTGAACCTGAATAAAAGCTCCCCAAATTCTCGGCTCGCTTGTACCTCTTCTTCCCTGATCCGCAACATAAAGCAGTCTTCCCGGTTCTGTTTCCACAATACCGCACATTCCTTCCGTGGTGCCGGTATATACTTCATAATAATAATCCCAGTTATATCCGCTGCCGTCAAGAGAAAACGCAAGCAGCGCGCCGGAGCGTCCGTAAGCCATCGCCAGAACTCCGTTTTCCATCAATAGCAGCTGCGGATCGATACTGTAGGCTTGTTCTCTTGACAGTCCCGGCAGCGTTGTAGGTTCGGACCAAGTCATTCCGTCATCGAATGAACGGCTCATATACATCGGTCCGTAAGAACCTGTACGCATTACGCATAATAGCGAACCGTCCTTTACTCTTGTTACCTGCGGTTCGCAGAAGTTTTCCCAGTGAGTAAAAGTTCCTTCCGCCCTACCTTTGGCGATTATACTTACAATCTCCCATGTATTCGCGTTATCTTCAGATTTAACCCAAACGCAGCCGTATTCTGTCTGTCCGTTTTCGGTATTCGTCCATTGCCCATACATACAGCCTTGTACGCTGCCGTCATCCATTACCATCATATCTCTGTGAAAATACAAGCTGCCGTTGGCATAGAATTGTTGAAAAGCAAGGCCTTCAGGCGCGTTTACTCTGCCCTCATGTCTGGTCCATGTTTCGCCAAAATCAGAGGTCGTCCAATACGTCATTCTCTCATATGTGCCCGATTCGTCCGTTTCCAAATATGGTTCGTAATCTATGCCATAGATGATACCGTCTTTTTCAAACATGGATGTAAAATACATATTACTGCTGCTGGATTTTGTATTCCATGTCAGACCGTTATCATGAGAAATTTTAACGCTTCTTTTTAAGCCGACGTTAGATACGTCTCCCGCCTCACTGTAAGAAACAAAGATATGCTGTCCGAATTTATATACAAACGGAAACTGCATATCGTATTCAGGCGTCGTTGAATCGATGGTAAATCGTCCTTCACAATAAACCGCTTCCTCATTCATTCCTTGTATTGTCACCTCCACTGCCGCCGTATTGGATTTTCCGAACCGATCCTTTGCCGCATACCAAAACATATCCCGGCCTGCATAATCTTTATCGGGAGTATAAAGAAAGGATCCTCCCTCAACCGTAACCGTTCCGTTTGCAGGCTGCATGATGATCGTATACGTAAGAGCATCGCCGTTTTCATCCGTGGCATGAAACGTTCCGCTTACACTTGTATTTTTTTCGCAGGACAAGAAAATATTATTAGCTACCGGATTTTTATTAAGCTGAGCCAACACATCCTCGGAATCGGTAGAAATAAACATGTCATCAATAAACAGATTATCTCCTTTTGCCGTCCATCCCGAACTGCTGATGCCGATATAGCTGTAGTAATCCAGCGCGTTCCAAACAGTAACGTCAGCAAAAGGGCTGTTATTTACGGATATTTTGGTTCCTTCCGTAATACTGGCGGACACAGCGACTTTATTCCACTCTCCTATCTTAACGGTTCCCGCCGGAAGCAATATTTTTACCCCGTCTTTTGCCGAAGCATCATAGCATCCGACTGACCCGTCATGAAAAAGATACATATGGTTAATGGTACCGCCTTCTTGGGAAAGTACTAAGCAATAGCCGCCATACTGTCCGGAATATATTGTTTGGGGAAAAATATCAAAAACAACGGACAGCTCTTTTGTGGGCATAACGGTATGCGTCACCAATGCCGTTCCCGACGCAGTATTATCCAATATATTCAATGCTTTCGTCCCTGATTTACTTTGCGCCGATGAAATTTTCGCATACATTTCATCATTGTTTATACCGCTAAAGACAAAATCGTCATACTCTGAGTCAACGGTTCCGTCTTCAAAATCATAAAAACTGCTCTGCCGTGTTATGACTTTTGTAATGGGTGTATCGTCATATCGATTCACGATAGTTAAATCATCAATAAAATAGGAATCACCGGTAGTAGTGCCCCCCGCGCTGGCAAAGCGCAGCGTTGTATATTGTTCGGCGCCAAACGCAACACCGACAGTTGCTGCCGCCGAATCATTTATATAAAGATTGGTAATTCCGTTGATATCGGCCGCTATCTTTATGCTGTTCCATTCTCCTTTTTTTACTGTTCCGGCAGGAAATATATCCACGCTTCCATAGGACGACGTCATATATTTCACGGATCCGTCATAATAAAAGTACAGCATATGAATCGCGTCGGCATAAGCAGGAGAACTTACCGCAGAGGCTAATGCGATAGAATAGCAATACGGTGAATAGCTTTCCGGAAAAAGAGCAAACTCCACCGTCAATTGATCCGTAGGAACAAAAGAATGCTGTACAACGGAAGCTTCCCCTGTGTAATTATCACAAATCCATAATGAATTCATACCGCTGGTGGCTCTTTTATTGCTTACTTTCGCAAATTGCAAATCATTGGATGCCTGTGCCGGAAAATCCGGATGGCTTTGCCCCACGACAGCGTCATCAAAATCATATGAGCTTTTTTGCTCCATAACGATAAAAGTTCTTGCGTACCAGGAGATTGTGCAAATGGAATAATATTCATCAGCAACCGGCACCTTAACCGTATTATCATCAAGCTGCAAATGCGCTCCGCCTTTTCCGGTGGTTGCCGTTAAGCCAACAGGTAATATTTCTGTACCCGCGTCATTCGCGTCTTCAAAAAAGAGCTGGGCGCTGCCGCCTGCTTCACCGGCACCTATATTATATAAATAGGAACAGCCGGAATAAGCGGCAGGCTGAAAAATCCAATATTGATTTTTTGCATCCGCACCGTCGCTCCTTGCCTTCATAGTCAAACACCAAGTGCCGGAAATGTTGCTTGCGGTTAGATAGTTTTGCGTTATTTTATTATAAATTCTATAAACGATATCTTCTGTATCGGAAACCTGTTCAAATTTCCATTGCCGCGGCGTATCTGTAAAAGCCGATATGTTCGATGTCTTTACCGCCGCAACGGGTGAGCCCAGCATGGGTTCATCCTGCGCCGATACCTGTATCCCTGTCCCCGTCAAGCCAATGACAAAAGACAGCAGTAAAACAATTGAGATTATTTTTCTTTTCATAACATGTCCCCTTTTATTCATTTTAATAGTATCATTATAAAAAAAAATCAATCAGAGGACAATACAGTATAACGACATTCAAGTGTGTTTATATTGACAACAAAAGAACATTCTATCTTTATATTCTGTACATTGATTTTCAAATTTGAAACCTTCGCAACCGTTATTTCCAAACGAAAAATATCCGGCACAAAAAAACGGCACAGCCTTTATACTGTGCCGTTATCTCATAAAAACCGTTATCGCGGTATTGGGGAAAATATATTAATACATTCCGCCCATTCCGCCGGGCGCTGCCGGAGCCGCCGGTTCGGGTGCCGGAATATCGGCAACCAAGCATTCGGTAGTAAGCATCGTAGAGGCAACGCTCGCTGCATTGGTCAACGCCGTACGGCTTACTTTGGTAGGATCAATAATACCCTTTTCCACCATATTGCAGTACTCGTCATTTGCCGCGTCATAGCCGTAATTCGCATCCTTACCCTCTAATACCTTGGCTACAATAACGGATCCTTCCAGACCCGCGTTAACGGCGATCTGGCGCATGGGCTCTTCAATTGCCCGAAGCACGATGGCCGCACCGGTCTTAGCATCCCCTGTGAGGGTTTCCATATGTGCCTTTACCGCGGGAGCAACACTGAGCAGTGCTACGCCGCCGCCGGGAACGATACCTTCCTCCACTGCAGCCTTGGTAGCAGCCAAAGCGTCTTCTATGCGCAGCTTCTTTTCTTTCATCTCTACCTCCGTAGCGGCACCAACCTGTACCACGGCTACGCCGCCGGCAAGTTTGGCCAAACGCTCCTGAAGTTTTTCTTTATCGTAATCGCTGGTCGTTTCAGCGATCTGCGCTTTAATGGACTGTACTCTCGCCGCGATATCCTGCTTGCTGCCGGCGCCTTCAATAATCGTGGTATTTTCTTTATCCACCTTTACAAGGCGTGCCGTTCCCAGCAGATCCATCGTAGCATCTTTCAGTTCAAGTCCAAGCTCCTCCGATATCACCTGTCCGCCGGTAAGTACAGCGATATCCTGAAGCATCGCTTTTCTTCTGTCACCAAAGCCCGGAGCCTTTACCGCAACCACATTAAAGGTTCCGCGCAACTTATTAACTACCAGCGTTGCCAACGGCTCGCTTTCAATATCATCAGCAATAATCAGCAACTTTTTACCGGTCTGAACAATCTGTTCAAGAATCGGAAGAATTTCCTGAATATTGGTAATTTTTTTATCGGTAATTAAAATCAAGGGGTTATCCAATACCGCTTCCATTTTATCGGTATCCGTAACCATATAGGAAGAAGCATATCCACGATCAAACTGCATGCCTTCTACCAGGCCCAGTTCCGTTTTCATGGTCTTGGATTCTTCAACGGTAATGACTCCGTCTTTCCCTACTTTTTCCATAGCGTCGGCAATTAAGCTTCCGATCTCATTATCCCCTGCCGAAATTGCGGCAACCTGAGCAATCGCGGTCTTATTTTCAATAGGTTTGGAAATCTTTTTAAGCTCGTCCACCGCCACTTCCACAGCGGAAAGAATTCCCTTACGCAATACCATCGGGTTTGCGCCGGCAGCTACGTTTTTAGCTCCCTCACGGAAAATCGCCTGAGCCAATACCGCGGCGGTTGTTGTACCGTCACCCGCTACATCATTGGTTTTTACCGAAACCTCTTTTACCAGCTGAGCGCCCATATTTTCAAACGGGTCTTCCAGCTCAATTTCCTTTGCAATGGTCACACCGTCGTTATTAATCAGCGGAGAACCGTATTTTTTATCCAGAACGACATTACGTCCTTTGGGTCCCAGCGTAATTTTTACGGTATCCGCAAGAATATCTACGCCTGTCTGAAGCGCTCTGCGTGCTTCCTCTCCGTATTTAAATTGTTTTGCCATAATCTTTTCCCCCTTATTCTATAATACCTAAGATATCGCTTTGGCTGATCACAATATATTCTGTGCCGTCAAGCTTTACATTCGTACCGGCATATTGGCTGTAAACAACCTTCTGTCCCACGCTTACCTGCATGACTACCTCTTTCCCATTTACCATACCTCCCGGTCCTACGGCAACTACCTCAGCAAACTGAGGCTTTTCCTTGGCGGTACCGGTCAAAACGATACCACTTTTAGTGGTTTCTTCCGCCTCACAATTTTTGATGACAACTTTGTCAAACAACGGTCTTATCTTCATGTTACTCTCCTCCTTTAATTATTAGCACTCACCTTTATTGAGTGCTAACACACATATCATACATATTTTGCCATGCTTAGGCAAACTCCATTCTTCAGCGTTTTATGGAATATACATATATTTATATCGTAAAATCTCTTTTTTTCTTTGTTTTTCTCTTGTTTTTTATTATTTTTAATCTTTTTGCTGTTTTATATTTGTATAGGCTCGGCGCTCTTCTTCCAGTTTGCGAATTCGTGCTTTCAGGTTTTTTACCTCTGCCTGAAGCGCAAACAACGTACGCTGCTGCATATATACCTCCTGCAATACTCCCCCTTGCTGCACCGGCGCCTCCGGCATTTTTATATAAGGAAACGGTGAAGAAAGAATGATTCGTTTATCTTCTTCCGCTGTACAAAAAATATACTCTTTTTCACCTTTAGGCGCCGCAATTTCTCCTCCGTAATGCCAATTTCCGTTAAACATCATCATTTTTAATCTGCCCTCAAAACGATACATCAGCCGATCCGGCTCCGCCGCATAAACGCTGCTTCCCGCGGTAAGCTCATCACTGCCGCAATAAATCATTCCGCCGCTTTCAAAAAAGATCTTTCCTCCGCAAAGCTGCGCGTAAGAAACAGGCATCTGCGCTTCAAATATAATATTTTCCGGATCATACGCGTCGATTAACAGATAAGAATGCTCGGTTTTCTTTATTACAAAACATTCTTTTCCTTGCTTCTTTACACACAATAAATACATTTCATTTGCCGAAGTATATACATTTTTACCATGCCATCCATCTTCTGCGGCGCTATACTCAATACAAGCACAGCCCTCTTTACTCTTTACGCAATAATTCAGCACCAGGGGCACACCCGCTGTAATAATTACGCTGTTAATTTCAAAAGACGCGGGTAGATGCATCAGATGCGTCGTGCTTGTCTTCCCGTCATTCCACCGAATATAAGTAAGGGTATTTGCAGTAACCGCCGCAATATGTATGGTGCCGCTTTGATCGATATCCGCACTGAAAGTTTTGCATTCATGAGCGGTAAGTACGGAAGAAAATACCGCGCGCTCTTCTCTGGCCGCAATTAAAGAAAGTTGTTTTTTGCCGTTTAGACCTATTTTATATAAATTTTGCGTATCGCTTAAAACGTATTCCCTCATTTTTATCCCTCTTTAAAACCATATTTTATTAATATTATATTGAACTTTTTACTGTTTTATGTTATGATATAAACGTTTAAATGAAGAGGTACTTACATGAAGATTTTTACTGTTTCTGACCTTCATCTTCCCGGGGGAATGGATAAAACCATGGATATGTTCGGTTCCGCCTGGCAGGGTCATTGGGATAAAATCCGTACTGATTGGAAGCACCGGGTAAATCAAGAAGATATCGTTCTGATTGCGGGAGATATTTCATGGGCCATGCAATTGGAAGCGGCTCTGCCGGATCTGCAGCAAATCAGCGAACTTCCGGGGAAAAAAGTTCTGATACGCGGCAATCACGACTATTGGTGGAGCAGCGTGACCCAAATCCGTAACGCATTGCCGCAAAACATGTTTGTTTTACAAAATGACGCCCTAAAACTGGGACCATTTGTATTTGCCGGTACGCGAGGATGGATGGAATGTTCTTCGGCCGAAGATAAAAAAATTTTTGCGCGGGAAAAAATGCGTTTGGAGCTAACTCTTTCTGCCGCAAAAAAGCTGACAGCGGAAGATTCCATTCTCATCACTCTTTTACACTATCCTCCGGTAACCGGGCGTACGCGTTTTAACAAGTTCTGTGATCTTATGGAACAGTATAATGTAAAATATTGTATTTACGGTCATCTGCACGGCGTAGCGCCGCCGGAAGCTCAGCCGATACAACATAACGGAATAACTTATATTCTATCTTCCTGTGATATGATTGATTTTAAATTGCGGGAAGTATTATAAACGGAGGAAACAATGATAAAAATTTATGAAGCTCCCTATGCGGGATGGAACAAGTGTCTTTTTATTGAGAATGATTGCGTACAGCTGGTATCTACGCTGGAAGTAGGTCCCCGAATTATCCGCTACGCTTTAAAGAACGGCGAAAATATGTTTTGCGAAAAAGCCGATCAAGTAGGCTCCACCGGCGGAAACGAATGGAAAATCTACGGCGGTCATCGCCTTTGGCATTCACCGGAAGTACGCCCCCGCACCTATCCGGCAGATAATTTTCCCATATCCTATTCCGTTCAAGATACTGTCGTCACACTCACACCTCCGGAAGAAGAACTTTCGCGCACACAAAAACAAATGGTAATTTCTCTAAGTGAAAATTCTACGCGTGTTACCATAGAGCACCGCATCACAAACACAGGCGCTTGGGATATCGATATGGCGCTTTGGGCTCTTACGGTACTTGATAACGGCGGGCTGGAAGTCATTCCCGAACCCGAAAATTATGACGCGCTGTTGCCCAATCGCAAAATTTCCTTATGGCCGTACTCAAAATTAAATGACCCGCGTGTATACTTCGGTGAAAAATTTATTACTTTAATGTCCGATCCCGGTATAGAAGCCCCCTTCAAATTGGGTTTGGACAATCCCGGCGGATGGGTGGGGCTTTTTAATAAAGATTGTCTTTTTATCAAGCATTATTCGGTGGAACCTGACGCAGAATATCCTGATTTCGGTGTATCGTTTGAATCCTATATCTGCGACTATATGACGGAATGTGAAAGTCTTTCCCCCATGATGCGGCTTGCTCCCGGAGCAATGGGCGTACACGTAGAACAGTGGGAACTTTTCCCCTGTAAGATGCCCGATGCAAAAGACGAAAAAGCTCTGGAGGATATTTTAAGCCAATATATCAAATAATCGGATGTGTTTTTAATAACAAAACAGCCCGTTTTGCTTCCTATAACAAATATAAACAGAATTCCCTCGGGGAAACACTTTGGGTGTTTCCCTCAGTCTGTCGAATAACCCTGGATTTCAAGCGAGATTCAGGGTTAAAAATTTTA
>CAJKLB010000043.1 GCA_905200615.1 uncultured Selenomonadales bacterium
GAAACAAATAATTTTTTATTCTCCCAATTATATAAAAATTTCTCATAATATGCATCATGCACTGAACTTTCAACTAAAAATTCTTGTAATGCTCTTTTATTTTGACTTGTAAATATCATTTTTTATCTCTATTATCTATGGAAATATATGGCACCAAGTGGTTCTGGAACAAGATCTCCACCATAATAATGCCCTTGTCCATATACATGATAATGTGCTCCATTCTTAAAATTAGGATTCTGATCCCAACGAAAAACCTCAATATTTGATACTGGTTCCATCCAAGATATAATCACTCCATTTTTAGTTCCATTTCTTACAACCCTATTTAATCCAATAGGATTAAATTTAAACGGATCTGCCGTAAAATAAGCAGGATGTACTGCTTTTTTAGGAAGTGTTATCTCTCTTTCAATCTCTAGATTAGGTACAGCTACAGATGGTTCTTTGGGAATTACAGGTGCTATATGTTCCTTTTTAGGTAAAGGAAATGACGGTAAAGCAGGCGGATTTTTTGCAATTGCATCAGTAACAATAAATGCTCCCACAGCTCCAGCAACTGCAAGTCCCATTTTCCACAAGGCGATACCACCTAAAGTCGCAGTAATAGCAAACTCGCCTGTTAAATCAGACATATTAACAGGATTATTTCCACAATACGCAAACATATTATGCCCTAAAACATCTTGTCCTGTAGAAATATACCCATCCGCATTCACAAACCTGCCTACCTGCGAATCATAATACCGTGATTGCAGATAGTACAGTCCCGTCTCTACATCATAGAAATACCCGCGATATCTAAAGGGGTTAATATTCGCTATATGGCTTGCGTTGCCGGATACATCATTGCCCGCGCCGTCGGTTATCGCTATTGGCGTTCCCCACGCGTCATAGCTATATTTTACTACAATACTGCCCGTGCCGTCTATAATCCCTATGATATCCCCCTGCCCGTTGCGATAATAGTAATACTCACTGCTGCCTACGCGCAAGCCGAACAGGTTTCCGCTTTCATCATACGTGTACCAAATGCACTGGTCCCCGGTTTTTTGCATAATGATGGTCGTGCCGTTCAGGTAATAATCCGTCTTTACTCCGTTTACCGTTTTACTTGTACGGATTCCGTTATCGTCATAGGTATACGCTATGGTATTGTTTGCGTCCGTTACCCCCGAAAGCTGACGCCCCGCTGTCCACGTAAACGTCTTTCCGTTTGTCCAGTTCAGAGGATTCCCGATTGTATCATATGTGATCGCCGTTCCGTTATAGTTCGTCAGCAGGTCTTTCCACTCTGTGTTGCCGTAGGTATACGTCTTTTCTACGGGCGTACCGCTGACCTCTCCTGTGGTATACGCGTATTCCTTGATTGACGTGATATTTCCCCCGTTATCATAAGTATATACAATCGTCTTGTTCCTCTCCGCGGCATTCTCCCGCACCAGCTGATTCAGCGCGTCATATTCATAGCTCACCAGCAGCATCTGCGTTCCGTTGTTCTCCGTAGAAATACTTGTGATATTTCCGTTCGCATCATACGCGTAGATATACGGTCTGTCATTACTGTACGATATCTTTTCCAATAATGTACTTGTCCTATGGCTATAAAGACCATCTTTAAACTGATATTCCGTTACAAACGGATTGGTGGTATGAATGGTGCTTTCGGTACGGCGGCCCAGCGCGTCATACGTATACGTCAGCTTTTCTATGCCGTTATATTTGACCCCGTAAATCACTCCGTTTTTCTCTCGTGTTCCCTCGGAATCCCCGTATCGCCAAGTAGTTTTCAACTGGGTTTCGCCAAAGCTGAACTTCACATCGCTGGTACGGTTATACTGATCGTACGTCAGCCGAATGCCGAAGCCCGTGCTCGTGCTTACGCTCACCGGCCGCCCCAGCAGGTCATACACATAGCGGTATGTAACTCCGCTGAGTACGTCTTTCAGTTCCGTCAGACTGCCCTCGCTGTTATACGTATATTCATACCGCACGCTATCGTTGAGCAGCAGTTTGGTTACGCGCCCCTGTTTATCGTATTCATAGCTCCGGCTTGCCCCGTTGCCGTACTCCGCTTTACGCAGAAGCCCCGTTTCCGCATAATACATATTTTCTACCAGCACACGCTCGCCCACGCTGATTTTTTTGCTGCGACCCATCGCATCATAAATAAAGTTATATGTAAAACCGTTATGCGTGATTTCGCTCAGCTGATCGTTGCTGTAGCTATAGCTTACACTGATTCCGCTCTGTGATACCGAGGAAACGCGGTCGCTGTTATCATAAGTATATGTTGTAGTATTTCCTTTAGCGTCAGTAGCTGACGTCATTAAGCCTTTCGAAAAATCATACGCGTAGGTTACGGTATTGCCTAACGTATCCGTCTGGCTCGTCAGGTAATTAGAATGATACGTATTAGAATACTGCGCGGTGGTAACTATATTTTGATTTACTTCATAAAAAAGCCATATACCCTGCCCAGTGCTTGAAGGGCTGCTTGGAACCACAATATTAGAATCCGTATTGTGTAAATATTGGCCGCTATACGTTTGTATGGCGTATCCAAAAGATAATGGGGCAAACCGAAATTTTGCACGTTCAAGCCCTCTATAATACCCTAAAATAAAAGCAAATTTTTCAGCTATACTTTCATCGTAGCACATATAAAGTGAAAAGCCACTGTCATCGTCAGATTTTCCCTGTAAAATATAAAAATATCCATCTCCCGCATCTTCTAAATAGAATTCTGTTCCATTATTTAACGACATATTAATTCGATAATCATAATCTTCAATATAGCTTCCCGTATACAACGACATAATCAAATACTTTTTATCGTTTTCAGGAACAGTTTTAACCGGAACTTCTGCAATGCCGTTCCACTCTTTTTCCACATGGCGCAAATACCACCGTGTTGTACCATCTTTGGTACACGTTACATAGCCGTTATCTACGGTAAGCACCTGTTCGCCTTCGCCGTTGCTTCCCTGCGTTGAGCGCGAAATAATGCGGTACTGTCCGTTTGCCTCGGGAATAATCTTCCAATCCTGCCCGATGCCGTAATTATGCGTATTAAAATCTACGTAATCACTTACTTCATTCTTTTCAAGGTACATATTTCCGAAAGATATTTTGTAATATCCTTCGTCCGTTTTCATCACTTTCAAGCAAATTTCGTCTCCCTGCGAAGGGAATGACATGTGTATATTCGGATAAATATTGGAACGATATTTTAAATACTTTCCTCCATAGTTAAAGTAATAATATTCCCCGCTCTGGATACTCTGACTATATTCATCCGCCCGCACCGTCGCGCTTACCGGGTTTCCGTAGTTATCATAGGTATATTTGCCGCCCACTCCCGAGGAGCTGCGGTATTCCGTTAAAAAGCCCTTATCATTATACACATACTCAAATCCCGTTCCGTCGGGCGAAGAAAGGCTTGAAACATCCCGTCCCGTATTCTGGAACGTGGTTTTCTGGTTAGCCGCGTCAACACTGCTGATGACATTGCCTTTTTCATCATAACTATACGCTTGGCCGAATTCCTCATAATACATCTGGATGTCGTCAAAGTACGCGTAGTTTATATTATTATTATAACATAAATATAAGTCAACATACAAGACGTCTATTTCTGTTTTATAATCGCTTTTCAGCGGTACCGCCCCGCACACGTACTGCCACGGCGCGTTGGTTGTATCATCGTCTATACGCACCGCCGTATTGAATTCCACCGGTACTACCTTGGTTGCTCCCGCGCTATCGGCGTAATAAATCTTGGCGTACATGCCAAACCAGCGTCCGTCATTATATTCCTCATTATCCGGTACCGCGTCCGCTTTTGCCCAGCCGCCGATAACAATGCTTCCCGAATCTTCCACATCCATATAGACACGCTGACGCAGGGAAACTTGATTCATATATTTTCCCTCCAGCCGCAATACTTTATCTTCCTCGCCAATGGGCGAAAAGATTATGTCGTCAAGCTCAATGGAAGCCGCTTCATCACTGCCGAAGCACAGCCATATACGGCCGTTTTCGTTCAGCTGATCCAACTGTGCCTGAGAAAGATAGATGGTTTTATCCAAGGCCCCCCACTGGCCGCTCTGCGTGCTTCCCAGGCTGTATAGATGAATTTTATTGTCGTCTTCATCCATCAGATACGCGTCCGCCGTCCAGGAGCCTGAACTAAAGCCACGAGCCCGGAAAGAAAGTTTATAGCTGCCGGCGCCGAACCGTTTCAAAATACTGTTGACACTATAGGTAACCGCAGATTCTTCTCCGGAAAGTTCCGCCTGCAACACGCCGTCGCTGACGCTTATCTCCGCGCCGTCTTGCCCCATCCACAGCAGCGTGCCGTCGCTGAAATCTCCGTTCTTTACTTCAAACGAAGGCGACGCGGTAACGGAAAAATCATCAATATACAAGTTTTGACCGGATTGGCCGGGTAAAGTATCAATCATCATCCAAAATTGACCGGTATCTTCCTTTAAATCATCTTCCGTAACATAGACTTCACACTGGAACTGCGTCCACGCGCCGGCCGTCATTTCCCGCGGTTCAGACGCCCGATAATAGAAATTACTTCCGTATGCCGATATAAAGGAGTTTTCTTCCGTACCCCGTATCAGCGCAGCCGCGTTTTCCGGAGTGGTAAGTGTATCCGTATACATCCAAAAGCTGATACGATATACTCCTGCTCCGTTTTCTTTAAAGGTTTCGTACAAATTAAACGCCGGAGAGGACCAACTGTTGACGCGATTGCTTAATTTTAACGAATAACTTCCTTCTTTTGCCACCGCAGTGGACGGCGTTACCGACCAGGTATTATAATTTCCGGTAAAGCCCTGCCAATTTTCCGGCAGTACCGTAGATTCAAAGCTTTGACTGTATAAAACATATTCCTGGGGGAAGTTATCCTGATAGCGCGTCTGCTCCGTAACAAAGGTATGCGTCCACAAATCCATACCGTCCCAGCCCCAAGAGCCGAAATCAAAGCCGCCGTTACTCAACAAATTAAAGCGGTTCATAATCGGTCCGTCTTCCAGCTGAATACAGTCAAAATACGCTACCCCATCGGATTGCAGCACAAGGTTTATCGTTTGATCCTCTTCCGCTGTAAAAGTTACACTAACCCGTTCCCATTCACTGCTGTTGGTTACGGTATCACTTGCGGCAAGCTCTGTGCTTCCCGCACAAACCTCCAAGCCGCCGCTTCCGCCGGCTGCCACCTTAATATAGCTCGAAAAAGTATAGCTATGTCCTTCTTCTGCCTCAAAGCTTTGCAACAGTCTTCCCTGCGCAGCACGGAAAGAATTGTATCCCAGCATCTTTTCTTCTTCCGAAGCCGTAACCGTACCGCTTTGTACCGTCCAATAGCTGATATTTTCTTCCGCGCTGTTATTCATGATATAATTAACCACCGTTTTTTGCATCTGCGACTCCAACAGCAGTTTATTGCGCAAGTAATAATTAGTTTCCGCACTTCCGCCTTCGTTCGGATTCATATTCGAATACGCGCTATATACCGCGTTTCCTTCTTCATCCGTTACGCTAACGGTTTTACCGTAAAAATCAAACTGATACAATAATTCACGTCCGAAAGAATCGGTAATACGCGTGGTATTTTTATGGTCATAAGAAATTTTATATTCATACGCGCAAACCTTATTGCGGTCAAATTCCTGAATGCCGCAGATACGCTTAAACATATCATAAGTGTAACCAATTTCTTTTCCGTCCGGCGCGATGATATGATTCAGCTGAGAATTCGCAGAATAATCAAACTGAATCGCGTCTCCGTCAAAGTAAACAATTTTCCAAAGAAGCACGCCGTTTTCATAATAAAACGAAATCGTTCTTCCCGCCGCGTCACGCAATCCATTAACGCGATCCGTTCCATAAAGCACGGTTACCTCACGACCCGCACCATCGGTTATTTTTGATACTCGAGTACCGTTATAGGTAAGCGTTTGTCTGTCGCCGGACTCATTTTCAATGTATTCTAAATAGGCTTTGCCGGAAATATATCTGAAATACGCCTTTCCTTCTTCCTCTTCCTGCTGAATGGTAATTCCGGTTCCGTCATCAGTCAATACCATACCGCTGCCGCTTTCATCCACAAATTTTCCGTCATACTCGCTAAAATAATGTTCCGTGCCGTCGGCATCGGTATACGCATAATATGTATAGGCATTGGTATCGGATTCTTCCACTTTTTCTATATATTGCTGAAAGCTGAATTTCCATCCCGGTCCAAACCCTAAATTATCAACCGCCACGTTCGCACTGTTGTATGCTAAGGAAATATTCAGCGGCATTCTGGTTCCGGTTTCCGAAATCAGCGGTACAGAATACACCAAATTTCCGTTAAAAGCATTCGCATATCCGCTTCCGGCGCCGGTCATAGAAGAAGCAAAATAATCATAATAGCTTTCAATGCCCTTGGCATCACTGTAATACAGCACAATCGCCGGACGAAGATATTGTTTAGAACTGTTTCCCGAATGAAATCCCGCGTAAAAATCATTTGTCTGCACATTCTCATCACGGAAACGCAGCATCATACCGGGCTTATAATCCGCTGACGCGTTTCCGCTGTTTTTTATTTCATAATAATGATCGATTAGACTGGTGATATTCCATTGATAATAATCACCTTCTGCCGCCGGTCCTAAGCGAAGGCATTGATAATCGGTTACTTCATCTCGCACGGTAACTTGTGAACGGGTATTCCAGCATAAATCTGAAATAGCTACACTTTGATCTGTAATTTCATACAGATCAATACTGATTCCTTCTTCAATATCCTGATAATTTTTCCATTCATCCAAGTGGCAGAACAATGTAAGCTTTGCGTCGCTGACTCTTGAGCCGACAGGAATATCCGGCATATCAAACCAAATATAAGTCCGATACTGCTCAAAAGTCTGCCCACCGAAATCGCCTCCGCCGTTAGAGGTACCGATCAATAAGCGATCCCGCAATTCTCTTCTTGTATAATCCGGATACTGCGGATTAATATAGGTATCATAAATAGCCGACTCCGTCTGAAAGGTAGAAGTGGTAGGATCAATCGTTACCGGATATACCCGCTCCGGTGAAGTCAACCATTGTTCGCTTGCCGTAAGCGTATACTCGTATCCCGATCCCTTGGGGGTAAGCGTTACGGTTACATCTTCGCTTTCCGCGTTTGCCGCATCATACATAAACGGTGCGGCAAGCCGGAAAACCTCATTTTGTCCATCCTTTAAAATCACACTGCCGTCATCCCGCAGCTCCGGCGTAAGTGTTCCGAAATCATAATGAAAAACAAAAGAATTCATTCCGGTATACCGGTTAAGAACAATATTTTCCTTCAGTTTCGCTCCGGTAAGATCATATACTAAATCAATTCCGGAAAATACATCCTGATATATCGCCGTAGACGAATTTTTGATTACTTCACTCTTCTTTTTCGTTTCATTGTCATAATTTTTAATTTTTACCTGTTTATTTTTTGCCTTTTCGATTCCAAAGCTGATCTCATAATCATCCAATTGTATTTGTACCATTTTATTACTCTTTGGTTTTTTGGAAAAATGAATCTCTGTAAGGCCGTCGATATTTTTATAAGAGTCTCCATCCTCCACTAACGTATTATCAATATCCACATAACGGCCGTCTTCCATTTTATGAACAGCTTCCGGATACACCGCCGCCATAACAGATCCGTCGCTCATACGAAAATGCTTTACATTGGATTCCCGCCGCTCTTCAATCTCATTTACAATTTCCGCTTTCGTTTCTTCTTGCGGTAGGACGCTTTCATTTTGCGTTGTTCCCTCCGCTCTCACACTTCCCTCCGGCGCCGTTTGAAAAACAAACGCCATTACAAGCAAAACCGCAAGCATTACAGTAACTTTTCTTTTCATAAGTATCTTTCCTTTCTTTTAAGCGCATGGATATTTTCCATATTTATCTAAAGTATATCATTCCATATTTTCCAATGTCAACATTTTTCGCGCGATTTTGAAAAAAATATTCATATAAACATCATAAATATTACAAATATTTTTCATTAATTTTACAAATACAAGAAATCATCTTTTTTCTTTTCTATATTCTTGTTAAGCCCTTTTTTAGGCCATTTTACATGTATTGATATAATATCCTAATTAGTTTTTAATATCCTAAAAATTCTTCGATATTCTTACCGGCATACATCCTCATCTAAACAAAAATAGTTTAAGATAATAACCTTAACTTTTGACTTGCGGAAAAATTTACTTCGGCTTTGCTCAAAAAAATTATTTTTCCCAGGGATCAAACTTTTTCCTCCGTGTGCTATTCTCGTCAATACCATTCCGGCGTTTTTTAGAATGAATTCATTGTTAGGCGTTTTTTTGCCTATAAATTATTTTTTCATTCTACTAATAAAAAAAAACGCGGCGTTACCGCCGCAAAAAAATGAGAATTCGATTTATTGAAAATTTAAAATACGCTTTGACGCTTTAACTGAATTTTAACTTTCAAACGGTATAATAACAATGCGTCCGTTCTCAAGCTCCAATCGCACACGGCTCATATTTTTTATGCCGGCCTGCTGAAGCATTTCCGCGGGTATCTGTAATCTTCCCACTCTGTCGATCACCACATATTCCTGATGTGTTGCTTCTTCCCCGGTATGTCCGAAATTAACATTTTTTTCAGAAACAATATCTTCCCTGTTAATTTTTAAATATTCCGTGCTGGTTCGTCCATCCCTGATTTTTATAACACGGTCAACTTTAGCCGAAAGTTTTAAATCATGCGTAACAATAATAACCGTGACACCGAGTTCTTTATTTATGGTTCTGAATAAATCCAGAATCATATTTGCTGTTGCGTTATCCACCGCACCGGTAGGCTCATCCGCCAGCAAAATTCTCGGCTCATTGGCAAGAGAAAGCGCAATTGCCACACGCTGCTGCTCACCGCCGGAGAGAGTAAACAACTTGGAGTCCGCTTTATCGGCAATTCCCACCATTTCCAAAAGTTTTTTTGCCTTTTCATAATCGGGCTTTTTCCCCACAATTTCCATCGGCAGCACAATATTTTCCATCGCAGTGAGATACGGCAACAGATTTCGCGCACTGTTCTGCCAGATAAATGAAACCTTATTTCTTTTATATAAAAGCATTTCACGATTGGTAAGCTTCATCATATCTAAGCCGTCCACATACAGCTTTCCGGCACTGGGTCTGTCAAGCCCCCCTAAAATATTTAAAAAGGTACTTTTTCCGCTGCCGCTAGCACCGATAATGGCTACGATTTCCCCTTCTTCAATCGCCAAATCCATTCCCTGAAGTGCCAGCACTTCGGTTTCATCGGTTTTATAAATACGCACAAGATTTTCACAAACAACAATAGGCGCCATATTTACTGCACCTCCCTGTTGTCTTTTACATCTGTTATTTTTCCGTCATCCAAAGTATACACCCGATCGGCAAGTGCTATCATATTCTGATCATGCGTGGTCATAATAATTGTCATTCCCTCTTCCTGAATCAGGCGGTGAAATACTTTCATAATAATCAACGAGGTATTACTGTCAAGCTGTGCCGTAGGCTCATCGGCAAAAATAATACGAGGTTTATGTACAATCGCCCTTGCAATAGCTATCCGCTGCTGCTCACCGCCGGAAAGCTGAAACGGCATGTGATCCGCCCTGTTTTCAAGGCCTACCAATTCCAAGCAATGCATAATCCGTTCCCGCTCCATAGGCAGTTCAGCAATGCGGAGCATAAATTCTATATTCTCATAAGCCGTCATCGTACCTACCAGCGCTACAGATTGAAACACAAAAGAAATATAGCGGCGGCGAAGCGCGTCACAATGGTTTTGAGAAATTTCCGTAATATCGTTATCATTAATATATATTTTTCCCGATGTCGGTTTATCCAGCGTCCCGAGAATATTCATAAGCGTTGTCTTACCGCTTCCGGAACGTCCTTTCAAAATGGTAAGGGCATTCTCTTCCATTTCCACATTGATTCCCTTTAAAACCTGCACAACCGTACCGCCTGACGGAAACTCACGGCAAATATCAACACCTTTTATAATACTGCTCATCTTACTCCTCCCCCAGCTTAATCGCAGCGGCAGCATTGATTCGCTTAAGCATCATCAGCGATACACCCAGTCCTGAGGCGATAAGCAATAGAATAAACACGCACACCTTGATAATATCTACAAAATTAACCGTTACCTGCAGCGGAGGCATCTGTCCGGCAGCCCCAAAAGCAGATTGCAGTAAAGGCGCAAACATATAACCTGAAACGATTCCCACAACAAGACCCAACAAAACAGACGCCAAGCACAGAAGAATCTGTTCCCAGGCAATCATTACGTATACATCTCTTACCGGCATGCCCAATGCCCGCATCGTCCCGATTTGCAAACTTCGTCCTTTGATGGATAACACCCAATAAATTGCAAAGCCGATAGCACATACCAGCAAAACCGCAATAAAACCCAATGTAAGAGAGCCGTTCGTCGCCTGCCGCACCGAATTGATTTGGCTCAGATAAACAGCCTGCTTTCCATCCAAGACATTTCTAAGACGGGCAAAATAAGAAATTGCCAGCTTTTGAATATCCTCTATATCCTGTTCCGTATTCATCCACACCTGATAAGGCTGGTTGGAAACCACCGCCTCTACGTCTGAACGATTCAATACCACAAGATAATTATCCCGTTCCACATCATTTTCTGAAATTTGGGGGTAATAAGCGGGCCAAGCGTCTACAATAGCCAGCACCGTGCAGGAAACAGCACTACCGGCTGAAATAGAGGTATCCGGCCGCACATGAACCGTATCGCCGATTTTCACATTTCCCAGATCTTCCGCCGCGTTCTCTGAAAGAATGCAGCCCTTGGGCGTATTTTTCAGCATATTAAGATACTCTGACAAAGGCTTGGGCAATATATCATCTCTCCAGGAAACAATATCACCGTATTCCTTGGGATCTATCGCCAGCATTGTAAGATTTTGCGTGATATTTTTACCATACGGTGTATTAAGTCTCGGATTATTTCCCGTAATGACTTTTGTTGCCTGCGTGTTCTCAAGTTCATCAAAAAAATACTTCCGATTTATCTGTTCTGTGGCCGATACCGCGGTAAAATTGACATCCGCAATATAATCGCACGGATACTGATATAAAGTACTGTCATCAATATTCTTATTCAGCGTGCGGGCTGAAATGGAAGAAAACACACCGATCGCTATTGTCAGCACAAGAAATACCACAATAAATTTTTCCCTTGCCTGCATGCGGGCGATTCGTGAAAAAGCCGAATATTTGGCTGCTTTCCAATGCTTTTTCCCTATCTTTAATATAAGCTTTAAAACAAGCGGATAAAGGATGATAAAGAACAGTGCCGATGCCGCAAAAAAAGTAATCAGCAGCAAATACGCCAACGGCTGCACGCCACCGGAGGAAGTGATCAGTCCCTCTTCCTGATATATTAATACGTAATACGCGTAAGCAGTGATCAAAGATAACAATAAAGCCACTATGAACATTATGATGTTCATCACAACCGGCTCTTTCAGCTTAGAACGCTTATATTGAACGATTTCTATTTTCGAGGCCTTATACACCGGCACAAGCATAGTAGCAACCGCCAAGATTGCCGCTAAAATACCGCATAGAACAGCAGAAAACGACAGCATCAATTTCATGGGTGCTCTTTGCGCAAATTCAAGGAAGCCCGACGTTGTGCCTAAAATATTGCAAAGTCCAAAAGCAACGAACGGAGCCAGAATAATACTGATAAGTGCTAAGCTGCCGCCTTGACAAAGATAAAGCAAAACGATCTGTCCTCGGGAGGCACCTCTGGAATTTAACATGGCGATTTCATTTTTATCATTTTCAATCACCAATTTTGAAATCATAAAAATGAAAAAAATAATTAAAATCATAATGGGCGCGTAAAAAAGAATTAACAATACATCTACTGTTTTCGTATCATTTTTATATGTTTTATATTCCTCTATGGGCGGTACCACAGTAGCGGCGTTTTCACCTAACCCCCACATCGTTATATTCTTATTTAAATTTTCTATTGCACCGATTGTACGGTCTATATTATTAAAATCGAATTTTGTAAAATCGCCTACATAGTACCAGGTAGCTCTGGTTACAAGTTCACGCTCTACAAAAATATCGTGATAGCATAAATTATAATCACAATAAAATTCCATTCCCGTATCTTGCTCGGCAATGGGATTTAACGGATTATCCGAATAATCAAAAACACCTACGATCTTTACTTTTAAAACATTATCATTATAATCAGTTAAAATATCGTCAGTGCTCTGTGCCACCTGCAATATGGTTCCTAACGCCAAAAGCAGCTGACTCTGTGTTGCCCGGCTGATCATAACCTCAACACAGCCATCATCGTCCAGCTCACCAGAGGGAAGTCTGCCGCTGACGATTTCCACCGCGTTTTCATATGTACTGACCGCACGTATAAAAACATTCTTCGTATCTAATTTCTGCCGATCACGCACGTCATTTGCCTTTAAAATTCCGGTAGAAAGCGCAACGCTTTTTACCAACGCCGGCATTCCCATATCTTTATAGATATAGTTTTCAAAATACTCTGTTCCGTAAACGAAATTTTGCTCATGCGTTTCCTGCTTGAACGCGGCCAATGATCCGGAAAGCCGCACCTCCGCGGGATTCACACCATATTCTTCCTGATAATTTTCAAGATGCGTAACCAGCATGCGATGAGATATGCCGGCGGAATACATCGGAATAGTACAGGCGATCAAAACAGAGATAAGAATACCGGAAAACAAAGAGAGCATCAGCCATTTATTGTTTATAATTTTCTTAAAAGCCAATCTTATCATATTCTACCTCATAATTACCTTATCGCCCTCACTCAAGCCCGAGGTTACTTCATAATATTCCGTATTAGAGTCTCCTACCGTAATTTCCTTATCGGAAATCGTTCCGTCGCTGTTTAACAGATATACGATTGCCTTATCTTCTATGCCCATAACCGTAACTGCTTTTTTATCAAGCATAATACAATCGGGAATTTCTTTTATCATTACCCAAAAAACCCCCGGAAAATGATTGGGCACATCCGCCTGATTTCCGGTGGAATATGCAGCACGATATACGCCCTGTCCTGTGCCGGGGCTCTCAATAACTTCAGCTTCCCAAGTAATTTCTACATTTTGATAGTTAAAAGTTACATACCCTTTTTCACCTACGGAAAAACTTGCGGAAGAATCTAAATCTCCAAAGAGATAAATCTCCCCGCCCGTAGAATTTCCGCGAAAGGATTTTTTTATCTGAAGCGTTCCTCTTACCGCTTCCGTCTGCACGTAATCCTGTGCGGCAGGATATGTTCTTTGCGGCGGAAGCACACTTGCAAATTCTCCGTATCCGGCACAGCCTACGCTCGTCAGCAAGATCAAAGAAAGGAATACAAGGGCCGTAATAAATTTTATCAGTTTTTTAATAACGGTTGCCTCCCTTTACTGTTTATTGCATTTCTTTAATGTTTTTTTAATGGCTTCCAAGCGTACGGGACGACCGTAATCCTGCATCTCTTTCAAAGTAGGCATAATCCAACCGCCCTCATCATTTTCATTCCAAGCATAAATAATCACAGAATTAGCCGGGGAATTTTCAATATTCTTTTTACACCATTTAACCGCATCTTCCAAATGCTGCGCGATTTCAGAATCGGTTGCCTGATAGGTATAATTTGTCGGATAAGAATTGGTGGACTTAAATTCCCACGTTACCGGGTGAAAATATCTCGGACGTTTATCCCAACCGGTAGTAACGGTGGGAATTACCGGCATGTTGCCTTCATCGCGATCATGGTCCCAACGCTTACGTTCTTTTTTAGCAAGCTCTTCATATAAAACGCCGTCCGTTGCGCCGTTCGCGTAACAGCTGACGCCATCAGCACCGATTTGCCGCGCGGTTTCCCAAACATTTCCCCATCCCATATAATAGATGCAGGGATCTTTTACGCCGCCCTCAGCACAAATTTTACGCAAAGTATCCGCAAAATTACGATCGCCGCCAAACATATACACCAAAGGTCTACCTCCGCACACTTTTTGGAAATTCTCCTGCTTCATTTCCTCTACGAGTACCGGTCCGTCGGTTTTAAAGTCAAAGCCGCCCACACAAAGGATCGGACACCATTTGACGTCATTTTTATGCTCACTTGCCTGATACAGTAATCTTGCCGAATCTAAGCCCCCGTCCACGGTATGCTTATACCAGCAAAAAGCCCAATAATCAATTCCCGCGTCTTTTGCCAAAGCAATTTCTTTATCGATAATTTCCTGGCTGTACGGAGGAATAAAAACATTATCATTTCCAATAATTTCCGCATAAAAAGGCAAACGGAAATGAAATCTTTGCAGTGAAAGTGTCGCGCGCACCTGCGGTCCGATATCAATTGTTCCCCAAGCATCCCATCGAATAGCGCCAATTAGTGTTTTTTCCATTTTAATTACCTCTGAATATTAAAAATATACGAATACTATTCTACCTTTTAATCTTTTATCTTTCAAGTAAAAGTATATTTATTCACAAAATATTTACACTTTCCTGTAACAAAGAATAAAGCTATAAAAAAGATAACCAGAGTGTCAAAAAAAATCATACGGCAAAAAGTTGCACAACAAAGGGTTCGTCCATCTTTTTTCAAAAGATTGGAACCGAATCCCTGTCCCCCAAGAGCACAGAAGAGCGTAAAATGTCCCGGTAGCACGTTTACCGGTGGAGATCTCCAATTCAATGCATAAAAATTTTGCTTTTGTACCTATTCACAGTTTTTTCGGCAGGCTGAAAAATACAGCTATACTTTCCGTCTTTCTGAAAAGATTGACCTCCGAACGCCTATGCCTTATAATATAAACATAGAAAAGAACGGAGCATTACCGATGAAAAAAAATGAAATTTATACCGTTACAATTGAATCGCTGAACAGTGAAGGTGCCGGTGTAGGGCGCATAAACGAAGAAGTAGTTTTCATCCCTTACGCGCTGCCCGGCGAAACGGTTAAAACGCTGATTATCAAAACAGCAAAAAATTATGCCGTAGGGAAACAACTTTCTGTGATAACACCTTCAAAAGACAGAGTTCTACCGCCGTGCCCTTATTTTTTTCGCTGCGGCGGCTGTGATTTTCAACACTTAAACTATTCCGCTCAGCTTTCTTTAAAAACCTCTGCCGCGCTGAGAAATCTTCAAAAGCTTTCAGGCGTCGCTTTGACATGCAGCCAAACTATTCCGGCAGAAAGCATATGGAATTACCGTAACAAAGCGCAATTTCCCATCGGAACCGATAAAGCCGGTAATCCTGTTTTAGGTTTTTTTTCTGCGCGAAGCCATAACATTGTCCCTATTGAAAACTGTATGCTTCAGGAAAAAAGATGCAATCTTGTAATTCCGGCAATAAAAAAAGCAATTAAGCGCTCCGGCAATTCCGTTTATAATGAAATCCGTCACAAGGGTACACTGCGGCACTGCATTGTTCGCACAGGAAAGTACGGGCTTATGGTAATTTTAGTAACAAATGAAACGCTTGTAAAAACAGATATACTGATCCGAACACTGCGCGATGAGCTTCCCGAAATGACAGCGTTAATACAAAACATAAATACGCAGAAAGGAAATGTTATTTTAGGCCGAGAATGTCGTATTCTTTGGGGAAACGGCTTTATTGAAGATGAGTTTTGCGATATACGCTTTCGCTTAAAGCCGCTGGCTTTTTTACAAGTCAATTCCTTTCAGGCGCAAAAACTATACACGCTTGTAACAGAGCTTGCCGCTCTTACCGGAAACGAAACCGTCTTTGACGCATACTGCGGCATCGGCATCATGAGCTTAATGCTGGCAAAAAACGCAAAAAAAGTGATTGGTGTAGAAATTGTGCCGGAAGCAATCGAGACCGCCGAAGAATCCGCACGCATCAATAATATTCATAACGCGTATTTTTATACCGGAGCCTGCGAGGATGTTCTTCCAACTTTGATAAAGAACGGAGAAATCCCTGATATTTTAGTAGTGGATCCGCCGCGTGCAGGATGTGAAAAAAATCTATTAGACGTTGTTGCTCAGGCGGAAATTCAGAAAATAATTTATGTCTCTTGTAACCCCGCCACACTGGCTCGTGATATCAAAATTCTTGTAGAAAACGGCTATCACTGCTCGCCCGTTACTTTTGTGGACTTATTCTGCCAAACAAAACATATAGAAACGGTCGCTCTGCTTTCCCGCAAAAAGGAGGCTGATGATGAATAAAACATTATTGAATAAAATACCCAATGAAATACCGCAGGATATTCAACGCTTTATCTCTACGGCAAATCTTTATGACAGTTCCTCCTCGCCTGAAGCAAAAGTCTATTTTATTGATAAGGGAAAAGGATATTATTTGAAGTGTTCAGGAAAAGGAATGCTCGAAAAAGAATTCAGAATGACAAAATACTTTTATTCTAAGGGGATCGGCGCGGAGGTATTAAATTATATCTCGCACGACAGAGATTGGCTTTTAACCGCCGCTGTGATCGGGGAAGACTGTTTAGCGTACCTCATGAATCCCAAACGCTTATGCGACACCATCGCGCATGAATTACGAAAACTGCACGAAACAGATACTACCAGCTGTCCCATCCCGGACAGAACCGCGGAATACCTTGCGGGAGCTGAGAATAATTATCGTACGGGAAATTATGATACATCCCATTTCCCTGATAGTTTCGGCTACCGTTCGGCAAAGGAAGCTTATGATGTTCTAAGCGCCGAGAAAGATGCTTTACAAAACAAAGTCCTGCTTCACGGTGATTATTGTCTGCCGAATATTATTCTTAACAACTGGAAACTATCCGCTTTTATTGACGTTGGCCGCGGCGGCGTTGGTGACAGACATATCGATATTTTTTGGGGTGTTTGGACGCTTTGGTTTAACCTGAAAACAAATAAATATCGCGATCGTTTTCTGGACGCATACGGAAGAGATCAAGCGGACGAGTCAATACTCAGAATCGTTGCCGCGGCTGAAGTATTTGGTTGAGCCGTTAAAACGGTGCAATACGGCGTTTGCGCATTGAGCACTATATAAAATGGTAATTTCCCAAAATATTTGGGATTTTACAGATATTTATCAAGCACGGAACGCAAAAGAACAATCGCTGTAAGATCTACGCGAAAAGCTTATAAAAAATCTGTTGTTACATTTTTCAACACGAATAAAATTTTACAAGGATCTATAAAGAAATAAAGTATGAAGATCGATTTTAAAGAATTTAAACATTATAAAAAAGGAATTCTATACCGGCAATTGCTTGACG
>CAJKLB010000044.1 GCA_905200615.1 uncultured Selenomonadales bacterium
ATTTTCTACATCCAGTGTATATACAACATTTAATCTTGGATTAAATATTCCTAAGGTTTTTTTTTAATTCACTTTTTCCGGAATGCTGTCCCATAATCCAATACATTAGTATTTGTAAAGTATGTTTATTTGTTATATTGTTTTTTGATACTTTAAAATCCCATAAAGTATCCTCTGTTAAAAAATCACCGTCTCCCGTATTTACCGTTTCTGTATATCCTTTTTCTTCAAAAGTAAATCGCTCTTTCATAATAGGTCCATACTTTTCCCAAAAAGAAATACTTCGTTTAATCATAATCTTAATATTTTCAATTGTATCAAAATTAGGATTTGTTTCTTCTGCTGTTTTTGCAATCATTGCTCCTATAGGATTTCTGAACCAAGCATCAAATGTGGCTAATTTACAAGCGTTAATAATAGATTCATTGTCAAGCCCATCAATGTTTGAAAAATATTTTTTTGCTGCTTTTACTGCATTTTTATATCCCATTTTTTTCGCAAGAATTGCTCCGTGACAAGATATGTTAAACACATCTATAAGTTCGGTGCCCATTATATAACGTGTAAGATAATCAACTACTATACCAATAATGGTTGCATGAATGTTTTCAACATCATTCATCCGATTGTTATCGTTTAACTGTTTTAAAACAAATTGTGAAGGCTTGATATAGCCACCCCGAGGTTGCTTTATTTCGTTAATTCTTGCTGTAACAGAGCTCATATTTTATTCCCTCTCAAAAAATATTTGTTTTTTTATTCAATTTAATATAAAACAAATGTATTCTTTTGTTAACATATGTATTCATAAATTTTTGAAGAATACCATACAATACCTTGTGAGGTGACGCTATGGCCGAAATTTTTCTTGATTCAAAAATTGTGGGTGAAGTTTTGGCGGAATGCCGGAAAGAAAAAGGACTTTCCCAGGAAGTTTTAAGCGGTCTCGCGGATATTTGGCGCACGCATTTAAGCGCGATTGAACGCGGAGAGCGAAAACCCACGATGGAAACTTTATACCGTCTCAGTATGGCGTTGGATATGGATATGAGTGAGATCGTAAAAAGAATAGAAGAACAATTGAAAAACCGAACTTGTGCGGGCTCAGATTACTGATGAAAGAAATTTTGATTTTTGCGGCGATAAGCCGCATTTTTATTTTTTATTGATAAGCGCGCCGGAAAACAAACCTGTAGAAAAAAACGCGAAGCAAGTTTTAACCCTTGGAAAATTGGCAGGAATAGAGTACGGCAGAAAAGTCTTTCTTAATGAGGGGGAAGGCATCATCCTTTTTTTGATCGGCTGGGATCACACGTAATCATGCGGTTTATTTCTTTCTGTATACATTCCGGTACTCTCTTGGCTGCATTCCGGTCTGCGATAAAAAAGCTCGGTTAAAGGAGCGTATAGTATTATAGCCTACGGCGATTCCCACATCGGTGATGGAGTCATCCGTTTTTAAAAGCCGCTCTTTCGCATCATTGATGCGCAGCATGTTGATATAGTCATTAAAACTGATCTTAATTTTTTCACCGAATAAACGGGAAATATAGTATTTGCTTGCGTGCAATTCCGCGGCCATTTTATCTAAAGAAATGGTATCGGTATAATTCTGCATGCAATAAGCAAGCATGGACGACAGCATATCCGTATTGCTGCTTTGGACCGGTTCATACGTAAAAAGCGGAAGCGCTTCGCCTAAGAACACGGTTAAATATCCCTTACAGATTTCATCATGATATTGTTCATCGGTTTTTAGCTTTTTGTAAGCATGGATCAGCGCTGTTTTCACAGATGTCGGAATCTGTTCTTTCCGTAAAACAGGAGAAACCGGAATATTTTTTATCAAAACATTTTTAAATTCCGGGAAACTTTCCGGTGAAAAAATCAGCAGATAGCTTTCTTCCTGAGCAAAAGTTTCATAATAATGTACTTTGTTGGGAAAAGCAAAAAACAAATCTCCTGCGGTAAGAAGATACTCCACAGAATCGGCATACGCTTTGGTTTGGCCTTTCAGCATATACACAACCTCGATTTCCTTGTGCAAATGCGCGCCGCAGCCCAGGTATTCCCGGCGCATCATATGAATCGGTTTCGTTTTGTTTTCGTACTGAATGCTCATAAAAATGTCTCCTGTTTTAAATATCGCAAAATCTGTCTTATATTTTTCAATATTCGTCTTGAATTATACTATATTTTGTCTTATACTACAACTATAAAATTGCAGGAGGTATAAAATGTTTACAGGTCTTCAATTATATTCTGTACGAGACGCGTTGGCCTCGGATTTCGAAGGCACTCTACAAGCGGTACACCAAATGGGGTATCAAGGTGTGGAATTCGCGGGACTTTGCGATAAATCCGCTGCGGAGGTAAAGCAGCTATGTAAAAAATATGAGCTTACACCGATCTCCGCTCATGTGCCGCTGAAAGAGATGCAGGAGATTCCCGATATTTTTAAAATTTATGCTGAAATCGGATGCCAATATATCGCGATTCCCTATCTTCCCGAAGAGGTACGTCCGCAGGCAGATGCCTATACCGATATTATCGCATCGGCTGAAGAGGTATGCAAAAAGGCAAAAGCCGCCGGACTGCAGATGCTTTATCACAATCACGATTTTGAATTTTTGCGTTTGAATGACGGTACCTATTTCTTGGATAAGCTTTATGCTTCTATTTCATCCGAATTGCTGCAAACCGAACTGGATACCTGCTGGGTGAATGTTGCGGGAGAAGATCCCTGCGAATATATCAAAAAATATTCCGGAAGAGCGCCTATCGTTCACTTAAAGGATTTCTTCAAAAAGGGTAAAAATGTAGAAGGAATGTATGAGTTAATCGGCATAAAACCCGCGGAAGCCGCGGCTCCGGATGAAGCTTTTGGGTTTCGTCCGTTAGGGCACGGTATGCAGAATGTACCCGCCATTATTGAAGCCAGCAAAAAGGCCGGCGCGCAGTGGCTGATCGTAGAGCAGGACCGTCCTACACCGGGAAAAGAGCCTATGGATGAAGTAAAAACAAGCATTGATTATTTAAAAACACTCAAATACTAAAATCACGTTTAAATTTCAGCCGATTGGCTGTTAGGAGGAAAATAAAATGGCAGATAATATTCTTGACAAATTCAAAGAAGGTATTGTTGAAACCAAAGAGATCGATTCCAGCAAAAAGCTTAAAGTCGGAATTATCGGCACCGGTTGGATTTCGGAAGCGCATATTACAAATTATTTGAAAATGCCTGATTGCGAAATCGTTGCCGCGGCGGATTTGATTCCCGGAAAAGCGGAAGCGTTGTTCGAAAAGCATGGGATTAAGAATGTACGCTTCTATCCTAATGACCGTGCAATGATTGATAATGAGCCAGACCTTGACGCCGTAAGTATCTGCACGTATAACCGTCAGCACGCGGGCCCGGCCATTTATGCGCTGGAGCACGGAGTGAATGTGTTGCTTGAAAAGCCCATGTGCGTTACGATTGAAGAAGCCGCGGAAATCTGCAAGGCTGAAAAAAAGAGCGGAAAAATCCTCTCTATCGGTTTCCAGCCTCGTTTTGACGAAAACATGAAAATGGTAAAACGCGTAGTGGAATCCGGCGTATTGGGTAAAATTTATTATATTCAAACGGGCGGAGGACGCAGACGCGGAATTCCCACTCCTTTCGGGACCAGCTTTATTGAAGATAAAACGGCGGGTATCGGCGCGTTGGCGGATATCGGCTGCTACTCTCTGGATATGGTACTTAACGCTATTGGCTATCCTAAGCCTCTTACGGTATCAGGTTACAAGAGCGCTTATTTTGGAAAAAATCCCAAATATATGCCCTGTAAAGAATATGCCGATAAATTTGAGGTTGATGATTTTGCCGCGGCGTTTATCCGCTTAGAAGGCGATATCATTCTGGATTTCCGTATTTCCTGGGCAATGCATATGGATACTTCCGGCGATACGTTGATTCTCGGTACTGAAGGCGGTCTGCGCATTCCTTCAACTGAGTGCTGGAATGGTTCTATTGGCGGACCGATGACGCTGTATCATGACGTTGCCGGAGAAAGAACCGAAACCAAGATTCCGCAAAAAACCAACAATAATGATAATTTCTATAATAAAATTCGCTCCTTCCTTGATGCCATTAAGGAGGGCGGAAGTTCACCGGTACCTTCCAGCCAGATCATTCTGAATCAGGCGATTTTGGATGCAATTGTTAAATCTGCAAATGCCGGAAAAGAAGTTGAAGTGGTTATTCCGGAAATTTAACGAAAGGGTTTTCTGTTTGCAAAAAAAGCCGCGGCAAGTGATGCAATCCTTGCCGTGGCTTTTTTAACGCCATTAGGCAGGGATGTTTTAAAAGCAAAAAATCACCCGCTATGCGGCAGGGAGACGAAAGGTAAAAATTTTCCAAGGAAGTACAATAAGGAAGTTCAAGTCATAGGGAACCCAAAAGGAGAAATTTAATGCTAAAAGCATAAACAGTTTATCACATATAAAATGGTTATGCAAGAATCATATGGTTGCGAAAACAGAAGAAAAATAATATATCAACAATATAGAAAAGATCTTCAAGAAAATATAAGAACTTTGTCAATACAAAGGAGTAGAAATAATAGAAGAACATATGATGCCCCCACGTGCATTGGGTAACCGACATCGGTTATATTCCAACTCTTTCCCTTTTCATCGTTCGGGATTTGTTTGATTTAAGCATTGTAGTCTACAAAACCAGCGCTCGTCAAAATATTAAACCAGTACTGAATACGGTCAGACCGGCGATGGAAAAAAGAGAAAGTCACCGCAGAGCGGTAACTCTACAGTGACCAAGGCTTTCAATATACATTACAAGCATATTTTAAGTTAATCCAATTGTACGGTATTACTCCGTTCATGTCAAGACGGACTCTTCAATGCTATGGCGAAAAAATTCTTTTCTATCCTTAAATCCCAATGGATTCGTTTATATAGGCCAACGGCCCTTTATAAAGCGCGGCCTCTCGTTGATGAATACATTATTTACAACAGTGAGTGAATCCGACTCGGCACGAAGCAGCCCCCTTTTTAAAAACGGTGTCTGCTTTCCGCTATCCTTTATCCGGTGTTTTCCTGTCTTTCTCCCGCGGAACGGGTCAAAAACGGGTAGTTATGATTTTAAAGATAAAGCTTTGCTGGAAAACAGAAAAAGAGATTTAGGAAGCGATGGAAAGATTCATTCCGGTGGATTCTACAACGATAACATTCTGATGCAGCTGTAAAAGACTTGCCGGAATTTTAGGTGTTATCGATCCTCCGAGGGCTTTTTCAAGAATACCTCTTTTTTCGGGACCGTCGGCAATCAGAAGAATTTGTTTGGCCGCCATAATTTGTTTTACGCTCATGGTAATAGCCTGACGGGGAACCATAGAAATATCCCTATAATAAACGGAATTGGCTTGTATGGTGGAATCCGAAAGCCGAATAACGGAAGTGGACGTAAAGAATTCTTCACAAGGCTCGCAAAAACCGATGTGGCCGTTTAACCCGATACCCAATAATTGAATATCTGCGGCGCCTAACGAGGCAATTATTCGATCATAGGCTTTGCATTCCGCATTCATATCTTCGGCGGCACCGTTAGGAATGTGGGTGTTTTGCGGCGGAATATTGATGTGATCAAACAGATTTTTTTTCATATAAAAGTGATAGCTGTTGACATTGTCCGCATTAAGACCTACGTATTCATCCAGATTAACGGTTTTTACGGCAGAAAAATCAAGCGAGCCCGAAGCATACATTGCCGAAAGGTTTTTATATACGCCCACAGGGGTGCCGCCGGTGGCCAGTCCCAGTATACTATGGGGCTTGTTTTTAATTTGCGCGGCCAGAATTTCGGCGGCAACACGGCTCATTTCTGTTTTACTTGAAGTACTTATAATTCGCATGCTTCTATATTCCTTAAAAGGTTAATACTTTTTTCCAATGCCGGCAGCACCGGCTCACTGCCTTCGTATTCTACCGATATGAATCCTTTATATCCTGCGGAAAAAATTTCTTGCAGACAATCTTTTACCGGAACGATTCCTTCGCCCAAGGTAGCGCCTTTTAAAAATTTTCCGCCGCGGGAGAGAAAACAGCCTTCTTTTTTGGATTCAAGGTGAAAATCTTTCACATGAACGTGAAACGCATACGGAGCGGCTTTCTTTACGGAAGAAAGAGGATCGCGGTCGGCGCAAAGAAAATTGCCTATATCAACCAGCCAACCGAAATTCGGGCTGTTTACTCCTTGTATGATTGCTTCCACACGTTCCGGATCTTGACAAATCAATCCGTGATTTTCGGTACAGGTTTTAATTCCTTTGGTTTGCGCGTAGTCGGTTACTTTCCGAAACATTTCAATAACCCGGGGAAGATAATAATCAAAATCAGCTTCCGCAGGAGCGTTTTCGGGAAAGGCAAAATAAGCATCGTGCCGCAGAAGCGGCGCGCCTAATAATTGGGCGATATCGACTTTTTCATATAAGCGTTCAAGCTCTGCTTCGGCATCGGCGCTGAGTAGATTCGCATGCACGGTATGAGAGATGATTTTTAACTTACATCTTTGTGCTTCTTCTTTTAGGAGAAGAGCATATTCCTGCTGGGACATTCCTTCCGGCGGTGTCAGGTCCGTAAATTCGATTCCTTCAAAGCCTAAGGCCGCGGCGAGCTGAATAATAGAAAATTGTGTATGCAGTCCTCGGTTTAAAAGCTGCAAAAAACTATAGGAAGATACGCCGATTTTCATAGGATCACCTCATGACCGGAAGCGGCGGATTCATAGATCGCGTCAAGAATTTTCATTACCCAAATACCGTCTTCGGCGGTAGCTTTGCAGGGAGTGCCGTTCAGGGCGCAGTCGGCGAAATGCCGCATTTCATCGGTAAACATATCGGAAGATTGATTATCGGAGAGAATCGGAGTAACATCGGCAAGCCGATTGTTGACTACGGTATAGAATTTCGGGGAAGAACCTAATACAAGTCCCCCTTTTGTTCCGTAAATTTCTTTTCGGCTTTCGTTTTCACCGTTAAGGGAATAACTGGTTTCCAGCAGCGTAACGGCGCCGTTATCATAACGGATCAGTGCCGTGCCGAAATCTTCCACATCGCATATGCCAGTGTCAAATTTACTCTTGCGCGGAGACCAGCCAACTTTATTTTTCAATTCCGGACGGAACCCGATCCTATCGGAAGTTACTGCATAAACGGAAACAGGTTTCGGCCGCCCCATAAGAAGCCGTGTTTGGTCAATTACATGCACGCCTAAATCAATTACCGGGCCGCCGCCGGAGCGGGCTTTATCGCAGAACCATCCGCCGGGCGCGCCGTGACGGCGCAGATAAATAGCTTTTGAATAATAGATATCTCCCATATCTTTGGCAAAATCAAGAGCCAATTCGGTTTCTTCGGAAAAACGCAGAACAAAGCCGATCATCAGCAATTTTCCGGCTTTGTCGGCAGCCTCTTTCATGGCAATCGCCTGTTTTGCGTTATAAGCCATTGGCTTTTCGCATAATACATGCAGTCCATGTTCTAAAGCGTAGATAGCGCATTGCGCATGGTTGCAATTCCATACACAAATATCTACGGCGTCCAGCTCTTCATGCCGAATCATTTCTTCAATACCGGAATAGGTCTTTGAAATCGAATAAGTATCTGCCGTAAGCTTAAGGCGTTCTTCATCAATATCACAGGCGGCGATAATTTCTACTTCAGGAATATTCTGATAGGCGTTTAAATGAATGTTGGAGATGTTTCCTGCGCCTACAATTCCGATACGCAGCTTTTTTCCTGAATAGATTTTTGCTTCTTTGTATTCTTGTTGAGTAGGTTCATGGCTCATTTTATTTTCCCTCCAATTTCTTCAAAAACTCAAATGCAGTCTGAATATCTTTTAAAGGCTGCTCGCCGGTTTCTCTTTCAATGGTCAAAAAACCGCGATAGCCTATTTCCTCTAAGGCCTGCATATATTCAACAAAGGGAACATTCCCTTCGCCTAAAGGCATTTCCTGATAAAACCGTTTGCCGTTATATTCCTCGGGAACGGGATGCACTGCTTGATAAAGGTATTCCGGATCGCCGTCAAGAAGTTTGATACCGTCTTTTGCGTGGGTATGTACGATATAGTCTTTTAAAATATGTACGGCATTTACAGGATCATCACCGGTTACCATTACAAGATTTGCCGGATCAAGATTTACGCGTACGCCGCCGGAAGAAAGCGTATCTAAAAAATCTTTTAAAACAATCGCCCGTTCGGGACCGGTTTCCACAGCAAAGTAAGAGCCGATGCTCGCCGCGTATTCGGAAAGCGCAAAACAGGCTTCCTGCATGATCGCATAGCGAGGGTGGCTTTTATCTTCCGGTACTACGCCGATATGGGTAGTTACAATATCGGTTTCCAAATCCTTTGCAAGATCTAAAATCCGCTTGGATTTTTCAATCAGTTCTGGATTACGCTCCGCGTTGCCGAAACCGATGCCCAAATCACCGCAAAGAGCTGAAAATATCATCCCGTGATCTTTTACTTTTTTTAAAAGTTCTTTTCGATCCTTCGCGGAAAGATTTTCAGGCGCGTGAGATCCGCTGGTAGCATACATTTGGATACCGTTTGCGCCCAGCTTTGCGGCAGCAAGAATTGCTTCGTCTGTAGGCAGGCAAAAAGATTCCAGAATAACACCGATAGGAAATGAATACATAAAAAAACCCCTTAAAAACAGATTTACGATGAAAAAGTTCGTCGCATACTTTTTACTGTTTTATTATAAAGCATTCTAAAAAAAATGACAATATTTAATATTGCTATGTTATAAAAAAATATTGCTCATTTTTTTATATTTTCAGAAAAACAGAAAATGAAAACATAAAATATTGCTGAATATATAAAAAGTTGTATATACAAAAATCTATACTGTCTTGTTTTTTGAATTCTTTTTTAAAAGCGTATAAAAAAATATTATTTCTTGACATGACTATAGGAAAATGCTATACTGTTTTCATCGATAAGGAAATGATTTTGCTGATATGTATAATAATAAAGTAGTAGAGGTGTTTTATGGGTACTGTAAATAAGAGAAACATTGATAAAAACAGTCCGCAATATATTGTTTCACAATATAAGACGGCTAGGGCAAATTTATTATTGGCTATTATTTTTACACTTGTAAATATCGTATTATTTTTCGCCCAAACAGGAAATTATTTTCTTTTTTCGGCAACGATTCCTTATGCTTTGGTGATTAATTCTCTTGTTTTAGGGGGAGTTGCCGTTGTCGCGGCATTGCTTATTCTGGTGGTATATTTGCTTTGTTACCTTTTTTCTAAAAAAAGTTACGGATGGATGATAGCGGCTCTTGTGCTTTTTAGTTTGGATACTCTTGCGCTTCTTTATTTTGCATTTAGCGGGGACTCTTTTGCAGATTATATTTTGGATATTGTTTTCCATGCTTATGTACTGTTCTTTTTGATTCTGGGAGTGCGTTACGGCAGAAAATATCCGGCGGCGGAGCAAGAGATTCTTGCTGCGGCTGCGCAACAGGTACCTTATTCGGCGGAAAGTTCCGAGACAGAGCATTTTCAGCCGGATAGTTCGGCCGAAAATACAGAACAAAACTGTAGGGATGATTCCGATATCGTTGAAAAAGCAAAAAATGAAGAATCGCATTATTAAAATATAAGAATTTTTAAACAGGGTGAATATATTGCGCATCAAGCGCATGTTCCCGTGAGAAAATCCAAGAATTTCGGGCTATAGCCTGTCACATAACCTTGAATTTCAAGCGAAATTCAGGGCTTTTTTTTGCCGAACAACAGATATGGGTCAAAAAATTGCATAGGCGAGATCTTTTCCACTTATGTACTGACTGCTCTTTTGAGGTCCGTTGCGGCAAACTGAATATCACTTTTATCATTGATGTTATTATACATTTTTTTTAAAAATCTCTGTTAACACTGGAACTTTTCCGGAAAATGAGAACTCGGCTGGGGGATGTTCATAAAAAGTTTCTCGAATCATATTGTTTGAACGATCATTTTTCAAAATTACAATTAGAGCGGAAAAAATCATAAAATTATAGAGCATGATTAACGCTGATTTTGTTTCTGTAAGAAAAAACAGATCAAAGAACAATTATGGAATCATAAAAATTTTTTTGTTGACAGGATAAGCATGTTATTTATGCAGATCGTTATTTTACTGACATTAAATGACATGTAAAGTAATAATAAAGAAAATATTTTCCGTTAAAATGAACAGGCATGTAAAAAGAACTAATGATAAAACCGGAAAAATAATGATAATTTCTATTGTAGATATTGTCTGAATTCGCCGGGAGAGCAGTATTCAAAACGTTTAAAAATACGGCAAAAATAGCTGGTATCATGAAAACCGGAACATTGAGCGATTTCATTGACCGACAGTTTAGGAAAATCCGTAAGCAAATGTTTGGCATATTGAATTCGTAATTTTAAAAGATAATGAAACGGTGTAACAGAGTAAGCTTTTTTAAAATCACGGCAGAAGGTATATTTTTGCATTCCGCACAATTGGGCAAGTGTTTCAAGGGTGAGCGGCTGTGCAAAATTTTTTTCCATATGGGCGATAGCTGGTGCTAAAGATTTTGCGTTTTGCCGGGTTTCTCTGTGTAACTGACTGAAAAAGCTTAATGCATACGTATACAACAGCTGTGAGAGTTCTAACTCTGCCGTATGGACGCTTGCGCGCTTTAGAAGTTCATAAAATCGATCAGTGACCGAAGAGCTGATTTTGGGAATAAAAAAGAAATCTTGAGTTTTAAAATATTGGTGCAGACACTCGCTTGCAACACCGTCATAAGTGATATATAAAGTGGTAAAAGGAGAAGAAATGCCGAAATATTCATGCGGAGTGTTTTTTTTAATAAAAAAAGCGTCTCCGGGCTGAACAAAAAATGTTTTTCCCTCGCACAAGACTTTTCCGCATCCGGCAGCTACAATGAATAGATGATGGTGTCTGTATCCACCGGGACGGCAGCGCCTTTCTTGGTTAGGATTCATTCCGATGGAGGTCAAATAAATAGGTAAGGAGCATGTTTGCTCGTGAATAATCGGATAGACATCCATAAAGATCCTCCTTTGCAATATAGTTCTATTGGTCAAGATAATACTATTTACAAAAACCTAAATAAAAGATATAGTATACTCAATTATTTACAATATAATTATAAAATATTTAACATACAAGTCAAGGAGTTTCATAACAATGAGTGTACTTCCACGATATTGGGACGATCCGCAAAAAATTCATATTAACGCGCTGCCGCCTAAGGCGTATTTGATTCCTTTTCAGGATCAAATGTCGGCAGAGAAAAATGAGCGTGAAACGTCAGCTTTTTTTACTCTGCTAAACGGGAATTGGAATTTTTCTTATTATGATTCTGTTTTGGATATCGAAGAGAGTTTCTGGAATCGGTCTATAGAAACAATGAATACGCTTCCTGTTCCCGGAATGTGGCAAACTAATGGGTATGACAGCGCTGCGTATATTTCCAGTCCCTATCCGTTCCTTTTTGACCCCCCGAAAGTGCCGGAAAAAAATCCGGCGGGGGTTTATATTCATGAATTTGATTTCTTCCCGGATGCACAAAAAAATTATACGATCGTTTTTGAGGGCGTGGATTCCTGTCTGTATTTGTGGTTAAACGGTTATTTTGTCGGGTATTCGGAAGTATCACACTGTGAAAGTGCGTTTGATATCACAAATTTTTTAAAAGCGGGAAAAAATCGCATAGCCGCGGTAGTGCTTAAATGGTGTACGGGAAGTTATTTTGAAGATCAAGATAAAATAAGAATGACGGGAATTTTCCGCGATGTATATCTTTTAGCTCGGGATCAAACGCACATTTTTGATCTTTTTCTTCGCCCGGTAGTAGAGGAAAGTTTACAAGAGGGGACGCTTTGGTGTGATGTTGCACTATCTGGCGGCGGTGCGCCTGTTGAAGTTCAGCTCTTTTCTCCTGAAAACAGAAAAATAGAAACGCAGAAAAAGTTTATTGACGAAAAAGGCAGCTTTGAAATAAAAATGAAAGAGCTTCATTTGTGGTCATCGGAGGAACCTGTGCTATATGGCTTGCTGATTCACTGTGGTGATGAGTTCTTTTATAAAAAAATCGGATTCAGGCGAGTGGAAGTTAAGGACGGAATCTTTTTTTTAAACGGGAAAAATATAAAACTTAAAGGCGTGAATCGTCATGATACACATCCTCAAAAAGGTTATGTAACAGATTTTGAACATATGCTGCGGGATGTGCGTTTGATGAAGGAAAATAATATCAATACGGTGCGAACTTCGCACTATCCGAATGATCCGCGATTTTATGAGCTTTGCGATCAATATGGCCTTTATGTTGTTTCAGAGGCCGATTTAGAAACGCACGGCAGCGTTTATGTTCAGGATCTTACTTATTTTGTCGATAATGAAACATATGAAGCCCATTGCATAGATCGTATTATGAGAATGGTTGAAAGTTTAAAAAATAATTCTTCTATCCTCCTGTGGTCTTTGGGCAATGAATCCGGCTGGGGAAGAAATCACCGTAAGGCGTGTAGTTTGATACGTCAAAGAGATACAAGCCGATTGATTCATTGCGAAACGAATTCCGTGATGGTTGATTATAACGATAGAAAATGGCAGGAAAGTGAAAAGCCGTATTTGGATGTTTATTCCAATATGTATCCCAGTCTTGAACATATGAAAAAATATCTTTCTTCTTCGGATGGCCGTCCGTATTTCTTGTGTGAATACAGTCATGCAATGGGAAATTCCTGCGGCGACTTAGCGGATTATTGGGATTTCTTTTATCAAAATGATCGAGTAATGGGCGGCTGTGTTTGGGAGTGGTGCGAGCATACTATTGAGCTTATCAGCAAAGAAGGAAAAAGATATTACGGTTACGGCGGTGATTTCGGGGATCCGATTAATCTGTATAATTTTTGCGCCGACGGGATTACGTCCCCTGAGAGGAAACCCCGGTCAGCCTTGCTTGAACTGAAAAATGTATATGCCCCTGTAAAAATAGAGAGTGATGGGGAAAAAATAAAGATTATAAACCGTTATAGCTTTCTTTCTCTGGAACATTGCCGTTTTGTATGGAGTGTTCAACTAAACGGAAAAACCATAAAATCCGGAGAATTTCAGAGCAAGATCTCGGCGGGCGAGGAAACTTTTTTTTCTATTGCGTTGCCTGAGTTGATCGGTGAATGTTACTTAAATATTGAGGTGTTTGACGGAACCCACAGTATTTATTTATGGCAAAAAGAAATGAAGGCAAAAAAGAGTATTCTTCCTGTACCCAAAGGAGAAATACTGCATATAAAGGATCAGGGAGGAACAGTTTTGGTGTGGGGCAGAGAGTTTGCCTATGAAATCGATAAAACACAGCCTTCCGTAAAGAGGATTTGCTATGAAAATGAAATTTTAAAAGAACCGATGCGGCTTACGGCATGGCGGGCGCCTATAGATAATGACCGCAAGGTTGTTGCTGAATGGACTTCTTACAGTAAGGGAAATTATCGCTACCCTTATATGGATGTTAAAAATTTTGCTCTTAAAAATCAGACCTCTGATTTTGTTACGTTTTCTTATGATTTTTCCTTTGGCGGTATGGGACAAAAACCGGCAATATACGGAAAAATGGAACTTTGTGTATATTCTTGCGGAATTTTATTCCTTAGACAAAACAGCGTACTGCGCAAATTGGATATTTGGCTGCCGCGCTATGGATATCTTTGGCCGCTGCGGGAAAATTATAAGAATATAAGCTATTTTGGGTTTGGCCCACAAGAGAGTTATATCGATAAACATCATGGAGCAAAAATGGGAGTATATGATACAACCGTGGAAAAAATGTTTGTTGATTACACGAAACCTCAGGAGTGCGGCAGTGTATATCAAACTAAGTGGGCAACGCTTACAGATCAAAAAGAAAACGGTATTTTATTTGCGGCAAACGGCTTTTCATTCCATGCGGGTGAATATACGCCGGATGAGCTCTTTGAAAAAAAGCATCCGTTTGAATTAGAAAAAGCGGGAAGCACGATTGCACATACGGATTATTTTATGAGCGGAGTAGGATCCGCGGCCTGCGGACCGGAACTGAATCCGAAATATCGTTTGGAAGAGAGAATGATTTGTTTTGATTTGATGCTTTCTCCGATAAAAAAAGGGGAAGATCCTTTTGCCAAACTTGCTGTAGCCAATGGATTGCAGCAAAACAAATAAAGGTTATCAAAATGCGGACGAATAGTTGGAATGTGAATTCTATTGAGAGGAATCAGACATAATATAAAAACAAGGAGCAGTGGATAACTCCTTGTTTTTTTGCAATCTTGCCGGAAAAGTGAAATGTTTTATGTTTTTACACAAGAAGAACATAACCAAGATACAGTATCTTTCAGCGTTTGAAAGATATCCCGCGGCATATATCCGAGTTCTGCGGTGGCTTTATCGTGTGAAAATTTATCATTGCTGTGCAGTGTACACAGAGAATACTTCGTGTACAGCGGCCGCGATTTTTTTATTTTGGCATAAGCTTTCATAAAGGGTAAAGCCGCTTTTGCCATCCATAAGGGCAGCGTAGGCAGTTTCCTTCCGCCGTGAATACGCCGAATCATTTTTAAAAGATCTTTGATTTCATAATGACGATTGGAGAGTATATAGCATTCTCCGCTTTTTCCCTTTTCAAGTGCCCGCAGACAGCCGTCGGCTACATCCCGCACATCTACAAAATCATATCCTCCCTTTACGCAAGCGGGGAGTTTTCCGTGAATATAGTCATTTACCAACTGTACTAAATGATTTCCAGAACGGTCATACGGACCTAATATGCCTGAAGGATGGACAATGACCGCATTTAGTCCGGCAACAGCGGCGTCCAGGACGGCTTGGGTGGCTTCGGCTTTGGTTTTTGCATAACCGCCTTCCACTTCTGCTTGCGAGAAATGCTGGATTTCGTGCAGCACCAAGTTATTGTCTTTTTCCGGAATCGCATGAACTGAACTTACATACAGTAAGCGTTTAATCGGATATTCCCGGCACAATTGCAGAATATTTTTTGTACCTTTTACGTTTACGTCATAAAGGTTGGGCGAAACTTGTTCTGATATATCTACAATTCCCGCGGTATGAATTACATAGGTTTCATATTGTTCACAGCCTTCAAATAACGGCCGCAAGGTTTCAATCTTTCGTACATCTCCTTTGATATATTGGGCATTGTCAAGCAAAGGCCCGGTTTCATTTTCTAAAATCAACCCTTTTATATCAATGTCTTTTCCGTTTAACATTCGTATAATTGTGTTCCCTAAATGACCGGCAGCGCCTGTAATTAAAAATTGCTTTTTCATATGTTTTACACACCCCTTTCATTTACTACACAAAGTGTTGATTTTTATCTTTATATGTATTATACTATAAATGCTGTGTAAAAACAACAATCATCTTTTGGTTCTTTATGTTTTTTTTATACAAATCATACATAGTTTGTACAGTAAAAATAAAAATAATAAAATTATTTACAAAGGAGATATCGTATGGACAAAAAAGAAACGGATCATCGTGTACGGGTTACGAATATGCTTATTCGTCGGGCACTGATGGAACTTTTAAAGCAAAAGCCGCTGCAGAGTATATCCATTAAAGAACTTTGCGAAAAAGCAGAGATCAATCGCGGCACTTTTTATGCGCATTACACCGATTTATATGACCTTCTTGCAAAGGTGGAAGCCGATATGACGGAAGATTTAATGCATGCGTTGGAGCCCCTGTTGAACGAAGATAGCGGAGATCAGACGTATTTGAAAATCACGGCCGGTGTCTTTCGCTGCTTAAAAGAAAATGCGGATATTTGTACCGTAACGCTGGGACCTTACGGAGATAAAAATTTTGCCGCGCGTTTGATTAATATGGGAAGAGAACGCTGCATTGAAAAATATACGGCCTACTTTTCTCACGCGGACAGAAAACAGATTGATTATTTTTATGCATTTGTCAGTGCCGGATGTATCGGCTTGTTGGAAAAATGGCTGGCGGAAGGCATGAGCACCAGTGCGGAAGAAATCGCTGAGATTACGGAAAATATCATGATGCAGGGAATTCAATTTTTAAATTCGGGACAAAAGGAGAGAGGATAAGAGGCTAAAAGAACGTCAAAAAAATGCCCGAATCAGCGGCGGAATTGTTTATTGTTCGAGTATTTCAGCGGTAGGCGTTGCATGTTCCGGAGCAGGTGCAGAAGATAACGGTGGCTCACTTGGTTGAGGTGCAGAAGATACCGGTGGTTTACTTGGCTCGGGTGTGGAAGAAGGCAGGGGAGTATCGCTTGGCCGCGGAGCGGGAGATTCCGTGGACGCTGTGGCTGCGGTTAAAGGCATCTTTTGAAAACTGAGGTGGTCTAATAACTCTACATTGATTGTCTCATAAGCGTTTTCACTTTCTATTGTGTTTCCTTTAATTTTCATAAGGTATTTATTATCCCATACAAATTCAGCGTAACGTGCGGCTACAATAGTCACATAACCATCCGTACCGGTTATATCTACTTCATGGGCAGTGCGTGTAGGACCGGTAGCTTCATCGTTTTCTTGGATTCCCATTTGATAATTGTATAATCCGCCCATGCCATCTTCTTTTGCAATAGGAATCAATTCTTCATTAATATAGTATATTTCAATTGTATATAAATATCCTCCGTCCGTACAGTAATAAGTAAAAGAAGGTGGACATTTTATATTATCATATTTGGGAGATAACATTATTTGTTCTCTATAAGGACGTGAAGATGCAGGTTGTTCGTCAAAGTATGGACGAACAAGATAGCCCTCATTTTT
>CAJKLB010000045.1 GCA_905200615.1 uncultured Selenomonadales bacterium
TTTTTTTCTTTCGTGCTCCTTCTTTACCTTTGCATACTATATGTTGTATATTATAAAAGAGATGTATACAATTTTTCAAAACAAAAAAATATATCTAACCGATAAATTGACAGAAAATTTTCCACATTAAAAACGCTACGTTCAATATCAATTTAAAAAATATTGACCAATAAGCCCTGCACCATATAAGTTTACAACAATAGAAAAAATACAAAATGCCCACTCACCCGGACCTGCTTTTAATTTTTGTTTGCTGAGATAAAACGCTAAGTACGGAATCATATCTATAAAATATCGGGCACCGAACTGACAGCCACCCAAAGTTTTATGCATACAGGTAAACACAAGAAACAGCAAGAAAGCCAACAGCCAGCCGATAGCATAAATTCTTTCTTTTTTTTGAATGCCATTGATAAGAAGAAATACCATAAAGACTAAAATAATGGGATTCACTAAATAAAATGCGCTGGCAGTATACATATTGAATTCGATTTGAGTCGGAAAAGAAAAACTGAGCCCTAAAAAAGAAATTTCTTTCCACATAAATTTCGGCAGACTGAATATCTGAATCAAATTTTCAGGCAAATACGATAAATGAAATTGGCCGTTCGGAGCATTTGTAAATTCAGGTAAATAATTGTGACCGAACTCAAAAGGATTGCGGAATCGCACATAATTATAAGCCATAAGGGCTACCGCTACAGCGGCCGGAGCAATCAAATAAAGCAAAAAGCGTTTTAAAACGGCAGCTTTTGTTGTAGATTCCATGCAAATTTTTTGATACAATTCATGCAGCAAAAACGGTATAAATAAAACGGTAAACGGCCTGCATCCCACAGCCAATGCTGCACAAAGCAAAGAAAGTGCCCAGCAAAATTTTCTTTTTGATGTAATCAGATACACCGCAAGAGAACACAGCATAAAAGAAAGCGCCTGCGCCTCATGCCATACACCGCCAAAGAGAACAATTCCTAAAAGGTTGGTTCCCACACTGCATAAAAGGCCGTAACATATAGCAACAGCAGTACGATGTTTTCTTAAAAACAGGCCGGTAAGTGCGATAGTGCGATACCGGAAATAATACAGTAAAGATACAGTAACGCCTGATTGGGAGTATTTTGACCAAAAAACGGTGTGAATAAAAACTCTATACACGAAGGCACCGGAGGAAAGCTTACATAAATCTTATCCTCAAAAAAGGCAAGTTCCAAATAAGCAACTGAGTTTTTTTCCACATCAAGATAAGTTTTTCCTTCATGCCAAGCAAGCGCCTGACGAGTATAGCTATCATAATAGTTATGTGAAAAAATATTTTGCCCGTTAGCTGTGGCCATATAGACCAAGATTAACAAAACAATGCTCAATACAGCTAATACTGCGAGTCTTTTTTTCATATTTCTACACAAATGGTTCCTACCGGCCGCACAGAAAGTTCTACGCAAGCATTCTTGCCAAATACTTTCTCCATTTTTTCAGTATAAGTCTGTTTTAAATCATGAGGAACAAACGCAAGAATCGTACCGCCGAACCCCCCGCCATGCACACGGCAGGCACCATTTTCTCCTAAAATATGCCGGCTTAAAGCCAGTCCGAGTGTCATTGCCTGCGCGGTACTTCCGGCAACATGCGTATTTTGCAAAAGTTTCCAGCTACTCTGACCCGAAGCATTTATTGCATCAAGAAAAGCCGGCATATTATCATTTTTTACCGCCTCTACCGCCGCCAACACACGCTTGTTTTCTTCAAAGAAATGCATCGCGCGCAGCAAGGCGCGATCATTCACTTGTTCACGTAAATCTCCTATACTTTCATAAAAAAGTCTTTCATTTACCTCACGCAGAACCGTTTTTCCGAAATAAGCGGCAACACTTTTCATCTCCTGGGTAATCGCTGCATATTCGGCTGTAAGATCCGCATGGTCGGCATGTACATCCGTAATAATAATCGAATATCCCTTTTTGTTGAAATCAAAATCAATGCCTTCTATCACGGGAGCGGAAGGCTCATTAAAATCAATAAACACCAGTTTTCCCAATGCGCAGGCAGTTTGATCCATTAATCCGCATGGTTTGCCGAAATAATTATTTTCCGCCCACTGGCTGATTTTTGCCCCCTCTACAGCATCAAGCTTTCCTTCATTATACAGATAATTAAAAATGGTATAGATCATCACCTCAATTGCCGCGGAAGAAGAAAGGCCGCTTCCCCGCAGAACATCGCTTTGCACATAGGCCTGAAATCCGCCAATATTCATTCCCAAATCTTCTTTCATACGGTAAGCAATTCCACGGATTAAAGCCTTAGTAGTCCCTCGCTCTTTGATGTTAAGTGAAAGATCGTTCAAATCAATTATATTTTTATCCGGATATCCCTCGGAAAGAAATTGAATTTTCATATCCTCCGTCTTTCTGACGGCAGCTACCGTATCAAGATTAATGCCCGCTGCCATTACACAGCCGTGATTATGATCGGTATGATTTCCGATAATTTCACTTCGGCCGGAAGTGGAAAAAAACAGAACCTCCCCTTCCCCGAATAAAGTTTGAAATTTTTCTTCAATACGCTCATAGCGTTCAAGCTGTTCTTTTGCCTGTTCTCCATAGATTTTTTTTAATACCTGCGTTGCTTTTATATCTTTTATCAAGCCCATAAATAAACCTCTCATCTGTTTTATTATTGTGATTATAGCATGTTTATTTCGAAAAAACAACAGAATTCTCAAACGTGTAAGGGGTATTCATTGACAAACTGCATGATTTCCATTATGATATTATAAAATACATTTTAAGCGGAGGCTATCATGGAACCAGATATCAAGCAGCTTATAGAAATCTGTACACAATTTGCAATAAAAAAAGGGCTTTCTCTGCCCGCGGATGAACCGTTAATACGCAACCGGCTGCTTTCTCTTTTTGCTCAGGAATCTCCCTATGAAGGTTCATTGCCCGAACTGCCGCAAAGTCTTGTTCCCGTTTTGGAGCAAATGGTGGATTACGCCGCGGAAAACAATATGCTGGAGATGAATACCAAAGCCTATCGTGATTTATTTGATAATAAGATTTGCGGCTGTCTGCTGATGCCTCAATCCCAAGCACAGCAAATTTTTGAACAGTTTTATGCCGAATCCCCTCAAAAAGCGACGGATTGGTTTTATACTCTCTGCCAAAATAGCAATTATATCCGTACCTTTGATGTTGCGAAAAACATTCAATATACTTATCCCTCTTCGTACGGCACGTTGGAGATTACCATCAATCTGACAAAACCCGAAAAAGATCCCAAGGAAATAGAAAAGCAAAAATCCATGCCGCAAACCAACTATCCCAAATGCATGCTTTGTATTGAAAATGTCGGCTACGCGGGAAGATTAGGCTATCCTTCCCACGAGACACTGCGTACCATCGCTTTAGAACTCAACGAAGAGCCGTGGCATTTCCAGTATAGTCCTTATGTATATTATAATGAACATTGCATTGTATTTTGCAACGAGCATACCCCTATGACGATGAATGAAAAGAAGTTCGTCCGTCTGTTTGCATTTTTAAAAAAATTCCCTCATTATTTTATTGGGTCCAACACACAGCTTCCGGTTGTGGGCGGATCTATTCTTACACACGAGCATTTTCAGGGCGGGTGCCACAGAATGCCTATGGAAAAAGCCGGTGCCCTCTTCTCCTTTTCCTGCGGGGACAGCGCCGTTTCCTGCTGTGTTGTCAATTGGCCTATGACATGTCTGCGTCTAACGGCTGAAAAGACTGAAAATCTTCTGCCTGTTGCCGAAAAGATCTTAACAACCTGGCAAAATTATTCCGATCCCTCCTGCGGTATTTTTGCCTATACCGATGGCCAAGAGCATAACACAATCACACCGATTGTACGAATCAACCAAGCCGGTCTTTATGAATGTGATATCGTATTGCGCAATAATTTAACAACGGACGAGCTGCCGCTGGGAGTTTTCCATCCCCATCCCGATAAACATAATATAAAGAAAGAAAATATCGGATTAATAGAAGTTATGGGGCTTTTTATTCTTCCGGGACGACTGAAAAAAGAGCTGGAAGAGCTGGCTGAGGTTTGGGTAGAAAAGAAAGACATTGCGCCGGATAATATTCATTTTAATTGGTTCCATCAATTTAAAGACAATTTTTCTCCTCAAACACAACAGCAGGCGCTGAATATTATCTATCAGCAAGTAGGCAGTGTGTGCGAAAATGTTTTAAGAGATGCCGGCGTATATAAGGAAGACGAGGCCGGACGCGCCGGTGTTCATCGTTTTCTTTATGCCTGCGGATTTGAGGTTTAATTTATGGAAATACTGTTTTTATTGACCGGTCTGCTCTGTGCGATTCTTGTCCCTGTGAGCAATATAGAATATTTCGGAATAAAAGGCGTATTCTTTTTTATCATCATGGCGCTTTTCATTTCCGTAGTAATCGCCTATGCAACGCTTTCTATTGCTAAATTTCTGATGGCAAAGCTCGATTTTTTACGGTCTAAAACCATTATCAGCTGGAATTTAGATCATAAACCGGAAAGAAAGCCTTCCCCTTTGCCTTATGCAATAAGCGCGGCGGTTGGACTAATTACGGGAGTTTTTTTGTATTTTCAGCAGGTTCCTCTTACAAGCACATTGCTGATTGCTTTAGCGGTACTCTTTGAACTGTTGGGTTGGTGGCTGCTGGCGCAAAAGCGGGTACAAAGCAAACGAAAAGAAATGCCTGATTTTCTTCTTTCACACATGGGCTTGATTTTTCACGAAAAGATTTCCGTCTTTAACGGTTACAATAAAGGAATTACTCAAGTGGATGTCAAAGACGGCATTTTGGCTCTTACCATTAAAAACCGACGCCAGGAGTATACGCTTCAACTGGATATTCCCGAGGAAAAAGCAGAAGATGTACGAAGCTTTATTACAGACATGAATGATTATTTTAACGGTGATGCGCATGCGGAAGAATAAAAAACAACGATTGAATACCGCCTATCAAAGGCATTTAGATTTTTTAAAGGCAACAGGAATTATTCTCTTAATCGCATCGCTTATTGCTTTCGCCGTAGTTGCTTATTTCCTGAATGAAGATCAGCACACAAAACTCCTATATTATACTGCCGTTGCCGCTATTTTTTTCTTGATTGCCGGAATTCTTATCGGTGTCGTCGCATCCATCAAGCAAAATGTAGCCGATACAATCAATGAAAATCTTTACGCGGTTTGGAAATATAAACCCGAAACGATTTATCATTTTTACCGCAAGCAATGTCGCTATCAAAAAAAGACAGCTTTCTGGAACGCTTTTTTTGTTGCGGCCGTTGTTTTTCTCATCGGTTTTTTCTTATCGTTTAACGCCGTTGCTCATTATCTAGGGCTTGTTTTTATAGGCTTTTCCGTGCCGATTCTGCTATATGCTGTTTATCGTCTGCCATATGTTCAATATCTCTTTTTAAAGCTGCGCACAATGCTGCTGGGTGATGCCAGAGAAATTATTTTTTCTCGCAGCGGAATCTGGTACTGCGGAAAAGTTTGCTATTTCGGAGACAAGGGTATCACTTACCACCGTGTAGAACGGAAAGATCTTCACGGTCAAGACGCGATTGTGTTTTATTATACGCACACCCTCGGCTTTCAGCAAACAGCCAAAGAACTCTGTATTCCCGTAGCTCCTAAAATGGCCTATGCCGCCGACGCCTTAGTAGAGGAATTTAATCGAAGTGATCTCCTAAAAGATAAAAATAAAAAAGCTTAAAATTTTTAATATAAAGAGAACTGCAAAAAAAGAAAGACTGCAAGCCTACAAATAGGAATGCAGTTTTTTTGTTTGATGGGAAAAGATGTATCCCCCCACCTCATCAGCTGAAAAGCCGACGAAAAAATAGAATATTTTAATTCAATATATATCCTCAGTAAAAGAAAGATCTTAATTTTTTTCTTCTGTTATAAAGCATTACTTGAATTTATTAAAGAGTTCAAGGAATCTATGCTTGAAACAATTCTATTATTTCTTTATAATAAAAGAAAGATATTTGATTTTTTATAAAGAAAGGAAGAAAGAAATGCTCCAACGAGTGCTTCTCGGTGAAAACATAAGAAACCATAGAATCAAACTACAACTCACCCAAGTACAGCTTGCGGAAAAGCTTTTTGTAAGCGCGCAGGCAATTTCCAATTGGGAACGCGGCATTACTCCTCCGGATTTGGAAAATCTATGTAAACTTTCGGCACTTTTTCAAGTATCCGTTGATTCTTTGCTGGGGAAAGAAACTTTTTCCGGTGAACGGCAAATGATAGGCATTGACGGCGGGGGCACAAAAACTGAATTTGTTTTATTTACAGAAAACGGAAATATTTTGCGCCGAGTCAAGCTTTCCCAAAGCAATCCCAATGATATCGGAATAGAAAAATGCTGCAATGTCCTCTCCGAAGGAATTGATTTACTGTTAAATTTTTCTCCCTCTGTACACGGAATATTCGCCGGAGTTTCCGGAGGTTCTACGGGAGATAATCAAACACGGCTCAATGATTTTTTTAAAAAGCGATATCCTAAACTGCATATTATGACCGAAAGCGATGCGGTCAATGTGCTTGCCTGCGGAACGGATCCGAAAAACGGCATGGCTCTCATCTGCGGAACGGGATCTGTGCTCTTTGCCCGGGAAAACGGAAAAAAGTATCGTATCGGCGGATGGGGCTATCTGTTTGACGGTGCCGGAAGCGGTTATGATATCGGCTGTGACGCGGTAAAAGCCGCACTGCGGGAAAAAGACGGATTCGGTTCCCACACCGCCATGACAAGAATATTAGAGCAGCATATAAACAGCGATATTTGGAGTTATTTAAATAAAATCTATCAAGGCGGCAAAGCCTATATCGCCGGGTTAGCGTTTGTCGTTTTTGAAGCTTACGCGCTTGGCGATACCGCAGCAAAAGAAATTCTTGAAAGAAACTGCCGTCATTTAGCTGCTTTGATTACCGCGGCGCAAAAGCGATATAACTGCGGAAATTCTGTGGTTATCTGCGGCGGACTTTTTGAAAAATACAAAGAAATTCTTTTGCCGATGCTTCAGGGATACGCGCCGCGTCAAATACAATTTATTCTCCCTTCCCTTCCGCCGGTATACGGCGCTTGTCTGGAATGCTGCCGGAACTTAAATATTCTCCCCGGAAAAGATTTTTACATGAACTTTTATCAAGATTATCAAAAACTTTTAAGGAGCGAAAGTATATGCTGAACACGGAAAAAAGGAATCCTAAAACTACGCATATTGATAAAATGACTACCACAGAGATGCTACACATCATCAATGAGGAAAATTTTTATGCGGTAAAAGCCGTAGAGGCTCAAACCCAGACAATTGCCGCGGCCATCGACGCGATCACCGCAGCGCTGAATGACGGCGGAAGACTGTTCTATATCGGTGCAGGAACATCCGGACGGCTCGCGGTTGCTGACGCGGCGGAATGCCCCCCTACTTTCGGCGTATCCGAGAAACTAGTAACGGGAATTATCGCCGGCGGCTACGGCAGTATGCTGCGCGCCAGTGAAAACGCGGAAGACAGCGCTGAAAACGGAAAGAAAGACTTGCTCGCGCATCAAATAAAAAAAGGCGATATTTTGGTGGGAATTTCAGCCTCCGGCAGTGCGGCCTATGTGTTGGGCGCGATGGAGCTGGCAAAAGAACTGGGCTGTAAAACCATTGCGCTGACCTGTAACGCCGGCAGCGCCATTGATTCAGCCGGAGATATCAAAATCTGTACCGATACCGGGGCAGAGGTCATTACGGGGTCTACAAGAATGAAAGCGGGCACAGCACAGAAGCTGGTATTAAATATGCTTTCCACCTGCGCCATGATTAAAACCGGAAAAGTATATGAAAATTTGATGATTAACCTCTCCCCTTCCAACAAAAAGTTAGAAAAGAGAATGATCGGTATCGTGATGGAGCTGCGAAACTGTGACAGCGCAAAAGCCGAAAATTTATTAAAAGCCCATCAATGGAATATCAGAAAAGTATTGGAGGAATCCCAAGATGAAATGTGAACTGAAAAAAGAAAACGGTATGGTCAGCATCTGTATTGACGGAAAAAACTATGCTCCGGTTTCTTTTAAATCTTTCCGTCCCACCAAAAGAAATATCAGCGAATTTTATACTGCCGGTATCCGTTTGTTCAATATTTTAAGCAGCGGTATTATTTCCGCAATCGGTGTTCCCTACTCTCTTTACGGAGAATCGTGGATTCATGAAACCGAATATAATTTTAACGCTGTCGATCAGCAAATTGAGCTTTTTCTAAAAAACGCGCCGGAGGGCTATTTTGCCTTGATGCTGCAGCTGGATACACGTCCATGGTGGTTAGAAAAGTATATCGGTTATCCGGATTCCTTCCATAAGTTAGCACAAATGGAGGCGGATCCGCATTGGAGAGAATCCGCGGCAGCCTATATGCAAGCCGTACTTTCTCATGTGGAAGAGAAATACGGAGATCGATTTTACGGATACTTTCTGCTTGCCGGAACAACAACAGAGTGGTTCAGTGAAGACAGTTTTGAAGAGCCTTCGCCGTTTTCAGAGGCAGCCTATAAGAAATGGATGAATGATGCTAACGCAGAGGTTCCCGCAAAAGAACGCCGTGAGACCGCTGAAAATATCGTCTTTCTTGATTGTCAAAAAGAAAATGACCTGATTAGCTATCGAAAATTTGAAAACTGGCTGCGGGCAGATACCATTTTATACTTTGCCAAAAAAGCACAGGAAATCTTAAAACATCAAAAGCTTTTAGGGTTATACTTCGGTTATATTTTTGAACTGAACGACAGCCGGCTTTGGAACACAGGGCATTTGGATTATGAACGCGTATTTTTATCTGAGGATATCGACATGTTTTCCAGTCCGGTATCCTATGCCTCACGCAGACAGGATTGCGGCAGTCATCAAATGCTGACCAGCCAAACCCTGACACTTCATAACAAACTTTACTTTATTGAACATGATCAAACTACCTGTATTTTGCCCGATCACATCGAAGGCCGTTATTTTGTTCATCCCAATAAAGCAAAAACGATTCAGGAAGATATCAATCTTCTTCGCCGCGATTTTTTACTCGCGGTAGCAAACGGTTGCGCGATGTGGTGGTTTGATATGCTGGAGGGATGGTTTTATCATAAGGATTTTATGACGGAAATCACAAAAATGATACAAATTTCTCAGCTTCTTCTTTCCTTAGGATACCGCTCAATCAGTGAAATTGCCGTAATTGTTGATCCTGAATCAATGTATTTTGTCAATAAAAATTCCCGTATGAACACTATTCTATTAGGAGACCAGCGCGAGGAGCTTGCTTTGCTCGGCGCAGGATATGATATTTTCTCTTCGTGCGACGTTGATAAAATAGATACGACACAATATAAACTCTTTATTTTCCTTGATCAGTTTAAAACCAGCCTCTCTGCAGATGAGTTCATCGCAACATTAAAAAAGAACGGAAAAACGTTACTTTTTGTATATGCCTATAACCTTTTAGATAAAAACTACGATACGGAACATATGAGCAGCAGTTTAGGGTTTGCCATAGAAGAAAATCCTTGTTTAGAAGATACAGTATGTTTAAAAGACGGAAATAGCTGGACGACATGTGCCGCAAAGCCTTGCTTTGCCATAGAAGAGGATATTACCGTTTTAGGTTATTATAAAAACAGTCAAAAAGCCGCTTTCGGTTATAAACGGGAACAAAACGCGATTATCGCGTTCTCCGGTCTTGGTACCGTAAGTCATATAGCGCTGAACGAATTGCTGAAGATATCCGGAGTTCATCAATATACTGCCTCCGCTGACGCGGCGATTTATACCAATCAAATAATTTTAGGTGTATATCATTTGCAGGAAAAAGATACGCTTTTATCTCTTCCCGAAGAGGGCGTATGGATTGATCTTTTCAACGGAAATCAAGAATATTGTTCTCAGAACAAACAGCTGTTTCTTCCCTATTCTCAAGGCCGCGCGAAACTATTAATCAAAAAACAGTATCTAAAAAATGATGTTCTAAAAGAATAACCCCTGTTTTTGGACATTGAAGATCTTTCCCAAAAATCATTTTGCGCTTTTTCCAGTTGGTAAAAAGCGCAAAATGCTCAACCTGTCGAAGAAGCTGTTGCTAAATAGCCATAGGTACAAAAAATTTTATGCATCACATCGGGACGCCCCCGATGAGGGTTCTCCAAGTCTTCCTACCGAAACGTTTTATGCCTCTTCCGCGCTCTGCAAGGTAAGATTTTGCCTTCTTCGGAGGGCAAATCGAGTTTTTTTGCTCCACTGCCTTTAAAAAAACGGACAAAAACGCTATTATACAACTTTTTTGGCCCTATGAATTTTTTGACACTCTTTGTCGTTTTTAGTTTAAAAAATACTCATTTCTCTAATTTTTTTGTACAATGTGCGGAAAGGTCACATTTTCCCCATTCCTTATCATAATCACCCAACCCGAGAAAATGCGGGTCTCTGTAATCCGGCAAATTATCCCGTTTCGTAAATACTTCGCGTACAGCCTGCAAATATTTAAATCCTCCTTCGTAGTGCGGAGAAAGATAATGTCCCTCGTCCCACTCGTTCCAGTTATCCAATATCAGCATTCTCGACGCCGGCGCATCGGAAGGAAGGGTATCCATCAAACATTTGATCTTTTCCAAAAGCTCTCTCCAGGAATCCGGCTCCAAATTCCAAAGAGAACTGTTTTCGGCTGTACCGTAAATTTCCGGCATAATATCCAGTCTCGGACGTGGGTCCCACTGTTTGCTGGCTGTAGGGATAAAATAATACGGATCTTCCGCTGCCCGAAGATACATTGCCTTTAATTGTGCCTGAATCACTTCCTGCTGAGTAGGCCGCAGCTGCCTTACCGGCCAGCAATAGGTAAATGTGCTGTTATACCCGCCTTTGCGATACTCGTTGTAACGTTCCAGATCATGATACCGATATTCAACTAAAAAATGAATACCGTCAAACCCAAATTTCTTAGCATACTCCTGTGCTTTAGCAAATGCTTCTGCCTGCGCCTCAGGACCGCCGAAGCCGTCACGAATACAATTTTGATAATCATAAAAATATACCACGGGTTTATTATCGATTACCAGATAATTGGGTTTTGTAAAATACTGTTCCATCCAGAACGGCAGCAAATTTTCCTCAAAATCCTTGGGATTGGTATTCGCCCATTTTTTCTGGCCTTCAAACATAATGGCAAACTTCATCATATTCCGATATCTTGCTCGGAATAATCCCTCATGGATGCCGTGTCCGCAGCGCAGGTCCTTGATCGTAATCTTTTTTCCTACATTTTCCTTGTAGCGATACCAGCAATAAATAAAGCAGTTAATCCCGTGTTCCACTGCCCACTTAATCTCCCAATCGATTACCTCGGGGTTATCTTCGTCATAATGTCCTAACAGCGGCGTCCGTTCCGGATAATTGTCGATTTGCCTGAATCCGTTATGCAGCTGCGCTGCACCTTTTTTCCAAGCCGGATAATAATGCACGCCGATCAGATAATCTCCGGAAACCGGCTGCGGTTCAGGTACATAATCATAGAGTTTTATGTTATACATTTTGCTTTCTCCTTTATGAATTGGTTCCTACCACAATGGTTTCAACACCCAGTACTTTGCCCAATTTTTCAAGTGTAGCGGCATAGTTTCCGGTTCCCATCGCAAAATGATGTGTCGGACCGGCCAAGCACCAATTCTTAATAAACGTCGGCGTATCCGGCAGATACGAAGCTCTGGTATTGGTGTTTCCCGTAGGAGGAATCGGACCGGCGTTAGACATTCCCTCGCCGATCACAAACCGAAAGCCGCCGGAAGCCGTTTGATTGATTCCAAGCATTGTAAAAGGCCCCTCTTTCAGCTTAAACTCTACCGAGGCGCCGCTGCCCTCCTTTCCGTGATACTTCTTTAACGAGCGAACAACAGGCTTCCCCTGGGCAAGCTGGATATGATGCGGTCCGTCGTGCCCGACTAAAATGCAGTCGTTGTCAAAATCAAACGGATGAATCTCGGCAAAGCTTCCGCCGATACCGATAGTATCCATAATCAGCATCGCAATACAGGTCTTAATATCAAATTCTCCGCACATGGGCACACCGCGCGCAATCAGCATGGAATTGCCTAAAATCAGCGAACTTGCCAATTTTCTGTTTTCGCTTCCCTCGGCGCCTGCATAAAAATAAGCCAAACCGTCCAGTTTATAAACTTTTCGAAAACGCTCCAGCGCGGCGGATGCCTTGGCCGCATAAAAAAGGTCCTCATCGGTAAGTTTCATCGTAACGGGATCGCTTTTGGGCTCCGGCATATCAAATTCTTCCCGAATAATCGCTGTCTGCTCTGAGATCTCCGCCTCGGTTACCTTATGATATTCCGTCAATAAATCATCAATTTCCAGCAAGGGAACATGGATGCCAAACGCGGTAAAAACAGCTGTGGGATCGGTGTGCATATCATACATGGCCTCCAACACATGTCCCATAAGCCCGATTCGGGCTCCTTTTAACGTCCGCAAAGTCTTGGCGATCAAACACCATTGTCTAATCGCCTCTTCTGCTTTTTTATCATGATACAGCGTACCGATAATAATATCATAGATCTGCTTGTTCATGCGCGACGCCACACCGCAGAATTCCGGTACCGAGCAAATATTATCGTTTTCCAGCTGCATAAAGGTATTGGCCTTTTCGTAATCCATAGCGCTTCTGGGCTGCAGGGCCGCAAGTACTACAGGCGCGCTGCAATTACGCAAAACCGGCGCAAATACCGAAGAAGTTGCATAAGTAATCATATTACAAAAAATAAGATTGACATCCGCGGCATTCAATTTTACCGCAGCCTCATTGGCGGCAATACTGTCATCAATAATCCCTAAGTCTACAATTTGAACTTCATTTTTGGCTACCAAGGCCACAAAATCCTGATGGTATTTTTGCATATTTTCCTTTAGGCCGGGAAACTGATGCCAATAGGTGCCATGCGCAACCGCAAAAATGCCGATCACTGGCTTTTTCACCGGAACTCTCTGCAACATAATAAAGAATCTCCTTTTGTTTAAAATTTACTTGATTATACTGCTTTTTTATGGTTTAATAAAGTATAAAAATAAACGTTTCTTTGTCAAAAATAAACTTTTTAAGGAGTATGCTGCAATGGATATTTCACATATTCTGCCCTTTGTCAGATATATTCACTATATTGAACTGCTTCCCGAATTTACCTCCCATATTCAAATCGGCTATGATCATCGTATCTTTTATTGTATCAACGGCAACTATTCGATAACGGCTGCCAATCGTCTCTATACCTTAACAGAAAATTCATTACTCTACATTCCTTCCGGCGTTCCTTATCATTTACATTCGCCAAGACAGAACATACTGCTGATAGGGATTAACTTTGATTTTTCCATGGATTTTTCCGCGCATTCCGTTCCGGTCGTTCCAGCGGCCAATTGGCAAAGCTTTCAGGAAAGCCGCCAATTTGAGCATGTCTGTTTTTCCGATGTTTCCTATTTCAATACTTCTTTTCTTTTAAGCGATCAGCACCAATTACTTGCCCTGATTCAACAAATCTTAGAAGAGTATGCTTCGCAGCGCTTTTTTTTCGCCCAAAAGAATTCCGCTCTCCTGAAACAGCTGCTGACCGTCGTTGCCCGTACTCTGATGACAGGCTTCGCGCCTTCCCCGCAGAAAACCGTAGACGCAGTTATCCGTTATATTCAAACGCATTATAAACGCCGTATTTCTAACAGTGACATCGGTAAAGAATTGAATTTTCACCCAAATTATTTAAACCGGCTGATGCTGAAGCATACAGGAAAATCCCTGCATCAGTATCTGCTCAATTATCGTTTAACAAAAGCACTGGACCTTTTGCAATCCACCTCTATGACGGTTACCCAAGTGGCCTGTGAAACCGGGTTTTCCGACGTTCATCATTTTTCCAAATTTTTTCAAAAACAAACCGGTTGCACCCCAGGAAGTTTTAAATGAATGTTTTAAAAAGAAACGCAAATACTAACTATACATAAGCAAAATCTGATTTTCAATATTTTTTTGATTTCTACAGCAGAATTTTGCGGAATACAATAAAATAGCCTGATTTTCAGGTTAGAGATAAAGAGGGGTGCTATTTTGCCGTTAGGTATCGTTATTATTATGGTTACTGCCATATTCTTGCTTGCCGGGCACGGTCAGGAGCTTTGCTTTGCGCTGTTTTTAAGCCGTAAATGGACGCTTGTCTTGCTTTTTTCCCTAATCATTTCCTATATGTTTTCTCCCTATACGCTGGAAGGCATCTCTATATTTTGGATTCCTTATCTTTTACTGCTTGCATTCTCGGTGTATCTTTTAATTCATCTTTCTCATCCTTTTCGCAGCATTTTCTGCAGCGCGCTGACTGCTTTTTGTATTTTTATGCTGTCTTTTCTCATTTCTCCGGAACCCACCGGTTATCTTTATGAGCCTTTTGTAATCTATGCCCTTGTATGCAGCCTTCTATCCATTATTTTTGCCTACAACCGCTCCTCGGCTATTTTTAACAGTCTTGTTTCCATGCTCATATTCAACACCATTTTAATTTTTCGGGGCACCTACGGAAAGCTTCTCGCTTCTTCTGCTTTCACCGCGGCCTGTCTTTCCTGCTGTATCAGCGTATTGCCGATTCTTCTCACCCAAAAAGTAACGGTTTTCCGTACCCGAAGAGTGTTTCAAGCAGAAGCGGGCAATTCTTTACATCCTATTACAGCTAAAAAAAGAAAAAGGTTTAAAAAATAAAACTTTTATGCTATAATCAGTACTGTTATTGGGAGGCGTCAAAAATGGAACTGATTACAGCCGATAAACTTACCTATGCAGCTTTTGCGGATATGATAGACGATTACGCCGTAGCGGGAACTCCTTTTTTGGGAATTACCGATCCTTCTTTATTTGCCTATTTTGTACGTACCTGCGTAAAACATTCCGCCGGTATCGGCCTCAGTGCAAAAACCTCGCCTTACACCCGATATTTTTTAACCGATGAAACAGGCGCTGTTTTTGCGCAGGGAGATTTGCGCCATCGCAAAACGCAGCATAACTTATTTTTTGCCGGCCAACTGGGCTACGGCGTACCGCCCTCGCACCGAAGATGCGGCTACGGTACGATAATGTGCGCCAAGCTATTGGAAAAAGCCGCCGAACAAGGATTTTCAAGCCTGATCATTACCTGCCGGGATGACAATTTGGCGAGCGCAAAAATCATAGAGAAAAACGGCGGTATTCTTTTAAATAAAATATACAATAAAGAAGATCGCATCGATATGCGCCGATATCAGGTAGATTTATTAAACTATGCAAAATAACTTTTATTTTTGTGCACTATTTTGCAAAATACCTCTGTTCAAATAAATAAAAATATATTATAATAACAAAGTACAAAAATATAAACTGTTAGGAGTGTACACCCATGCCAGGATTTTTTACGCATTACATAGCCGGCCAAAAAGTTTTGGAAAAGCTTCCCGAGCAAATCCAGGAAAACATAAATAAACGTAAAAATGTTTATAATTTAGGCCTTCAGGGTCCCGACTTTTTCAATTACTTCGGTACCCCTTTAAAATCGGACGTAAGCATTCATCGTATGTCAATGATGCTCCATGAACGTTCCGTTGACGAGTGGATGTCTCTTATATATCGTTATATCGCCAAGCAGGAAGATGCCGATAAAGATATTATTCTTCCTTATTTTTACGGTTACTTAGTTCATTATGCGGTGGATTGCGCAGTAAATCCCTACATACTGTATCGTTCGGGTTTTGCTACTCCCAATACACCATTGGTAGAACGTTTTGATATTTATCGCAAGCGCATAAACGTTGCCATTGATCAGATCATGCTGAAGAAGCATATGGGAAAAACGCCTGCTGAAGTTAAAATTGACGATATGTTCTGGGTAACCTACGATGAACTTTTAGAAATCTGCCGGATGTATCCGGTAAACGTAAAAACAGTTTACGGAAAAGATATTTCCCGGGAAGATGTTATTAAATCCTATCAAGATATGAACGAACGGATGAAAAAACGTATTAAACCCGGTTTACTGAAACCCATTACCTCTATTTACGAAGCTTTTTCATCGGAATTTACACGCGGCTTTTTTACAAAAACCGTTTACTCCCACTATGAAGAAGACATCGATTTCATGAATGAAAAGCATACGCCATGGCTGGCTCCGTGGGATGCTCGCTATGAATATACCGACAGCGTTGATGATTTGTTTGAAAAAGGTATTACCAAAGCTACGGAACTTGTTTCTACTGTTTTTGACAGTTTCCATGACGGCAATACCACCAGCGTACAGGCAATTCATGCCATCGGCGGCAACTCTTTTCTTACCGGTATTGCATGGAACGCGCCTATGCTTCTTAAATTCTATGATGTTATCTTCAAAAAAGAAGAGGAAGCACTGGCGCCTAAAATTGAAGCACTGCAGAAAAAAATGGACTAAAGAATTAGCTATTTGCTTTTTAACAGAGCCATCTGTTTTTTGAACAGATGGCTTTTTTACATTCTGAAAATTCTTTTCCTTTGACTAATTTCTTTAATTTCTTACTCTATGCCAACAAAGCGTTCAGCAAATCACGACTACCGGCAAAGCCGGTAGTTTGCTCTGCGGCTATAAGCC
>CAJKLB010000046.1 GCA_905200615.1 uncultured Selenomonadales bacterium
CAAGCGCCGTACACCAGCGTTTCCAGCACCTGCGGGTACAGCTCCCCAATCTGCTCCTTGTGAGAAACGGTAAGAATCAGTCCCCGCACCGTGGCGGCAGCCAAAGAGATGCCGCGATTCGGCACAAGGTCATATTTCTCCAAAAGCAGACGGATGTGCGTCTCGTCATCGTGGTAATGTTCCTTTTTGACGTCCTCCGGCAATCTCTGTAAAAGCAACTTGGCGTCATGTTCAATGAAAACCATGTCACCAGTATCAGACAGCCTCCGACAGACGGCAAGAACCGCCTTTGCCGCACGCTCCGACGGCGGCAAGTCGTTTGCTTCGCTCAGTGCATGGTCAGCCACTCCGTAAAGCTCGGAGTGAATGTTCTCCAAAACCGCGAAGAAAAGCATTTCCTTGGATTCGTAGAATTTATAGAACGAGCCCTTCGCAATGCCGACCGCCTTCGTCAGCTGCTCTACGGAGGTTTTCTTCATCCCCAGCGTGACAGCACAATGTCTCGTTTCCTTCAGCAACGCCTTGCGGAGCTGCTCAGTCTCGTAATCGGTAAAAGCCAAGGTCGCACCCTCCTTGAAATATGACCGTTTCAGTTCTTCTGGTCATATTATACCGCGCTTTCTTCTGGTTTGCAAGGGATGTAGAGAAAAACATACGCATTTTAACAAAAAATTATTTTCCATTAACACATTATTTCATGAAGGCGCTCCTCTTCCTTTGGCAAAGTACTGCACCCCCCTAAAATCAAAAATGCACCCCCCTCCAAACCGTAATTGCACCCCCTTAACGGGTTTCTATCAAAATTAGAGTCATTTGCCAGTCGATAGCTCGACACGCAGACGCGTAGTCGGGTTTTTTCTTTTTTGCAGTAAAGATACGTTTTTGCGGTTATCTTTTTTATTGAAATAATCTCTCATTTAAACCGTAGTTTTTCTTTGCCTAAAAGTCTGCCGACTTTTCGAGGTTTCATAAAACATTAAACAATTTTTTTGTAAATTAATTATAACTTCTTTTTAGGTGTGACATTTGAGCATCAGATGTATGCATTTCAATACACAAAAAATGCGAGTAAGTTAAAAAAGGTTGATTTTTAAATATACTTATGCTAGCATTTAATCAAGGATAGAGTAATTTAAAAAGGAAAGGATGTAGTACAAATCTGCTCTTGCTATCATTATTTCCTATTTTAAATGGCCATCCATTGGCTGGGCTATTTTTCACGGACTGTTGAGTTGGATATATGTAATTTACTATGCGATTCGGTATTAAAAATACCAATAGGAAAAATTCAAGAGACTAAAAAGCAACAAAATTATGATAATATAAAACTGTAAATAAAGCAAAAAAAGCCTGTATATTAAGAATAAGGAATCTTAAATAAGGTATATTTTTGTTGATAAAATTCCAATTTTCTTAAAAAAGCGGCCAGTCTCTGATGCAATACTTTCACCGCAGCCCCTATGGAGCAGGCAGTAAATATCACAACAATCCTGCATAAATAAGAACACAGTCAAAACGGCTTAGATAGGATAGCAAAAGAACGGTACAGAATACTCGGTTGGTTTTTCTGTATCATCCTTTTGCAATTTTCTTAAACTCTTGGCAATTTCCGGGGGAATATCTTTCCGCCGCCCCATACGGAAACGTCGTTCTGCTTTGTCGTTCCGTCAAATTTACCTGTATCTGCCGAAAAAACTGTTATTAGCATGAATCTTATCAAAAATACAGTCGATAACAATATCGCAAATAATCGATTCTACCTTTTTTATTTTATAAAATTTCATTCCTTTCGCTATCACATAGCGGCAAAAAAGCTCCGGTCATATAATCCGGAGCTTTTTCGAGATTAAATTATTCTTCCTGTTTTTTTCTTTCTGCTATATGTCATTATAGCAAGAGCACCGCAAGCCACGAGCAACAATACCATTCCAAGCATCATGCCGGTGTCACCGGTATCGGACTTATCCGCCATTTTTTCATTAACCGTAACCGTAACCGTACCGGTGTTACCGGCTTTATCCGCAGCAATTATGGTTTGCTTGCCGTCAGCCGGCTTAAGTGTAAATTTGCCGTCAGTTACCGTTACCTCTTCCCCATTTACGGTAACGAAAGCAAGGTTGAGTTCATCAATTGTTACCACAATATCTCCATAATAAGTTTCTCCATCCTTAATTCCGCTGATAACCGGCGCGGTTTCATCTACAACCATACTGATATCGTCGCCCTTATTAACAGCGAGAGTTTCTGCTTCATCAACGACCTCCAGCATTTGCAACGAAATAGCCGTTGCTTTTTCCGCCGCGTCCTCTTTTACCTTGAATTTTAGGGTAATAAAATTACCGTCGGCGGAAACTGTACCAATCTCATCCAGCGTGGCCAGCAGTTTATACGGTGCTGCTGTCAGAGCCTTCTGCATGGTAAACTGTTCCTCGGTGAAGACGTCACCATAAGTATAGCCCAAAAGCTCCAGCACATCGGTATCATAATCAACTGCTGCCAGGAAGCCCCAGATATCCTCGACCTGATTAAGGCCGAGAGTGACTTCAAATTCCTTGCCGCGGTTGAGCACAACCTCCTCAGGAGAAAGAGTCATAGTCGTGTCGCCAGTGACATCCGTTTTGTCGGTAAGTGCAGGAGCTGTGCTGTAAAACATGGAAGCCGTTGATGTACTCATCGTACTTGCCGCAGCGGCAGTGTTGGCAGGTGGTCTCAACTTACTATCGCCGTACTCATAAAGCTCCCCGTATTTTTCCTCAGATGATCCTGCTGTATAATTCGTACCTTCTGAAACGTAGCATGTAAGATAAAATCCACCGGGTTGATTTCTGTGTTCACTCGGTATGGTGTAACCGGACGTACCGAAAGAAGCCACAAATGTCTTCACCCCAGTGAGCGGTCCCCGATAAAGAGTGAAGCTGACTGTTCCATCGCTTGAAGTTGCCCACGACGGAGAAACGACCCAGTTTGTAACATACAAGTTAACATTCCAAATACTCGGAGCAGCCTTTTTGATCTCCATTCCGGCGTTCAGATAAACCTCATTCTGCTGATAGTCATTATGAGAATTTTTCAGCACCAGCTTGACCCCATAAGCTCCCGCATTTACAGGCAGCTCTGTTGTCCATTCCGCGCCGGCCTTTTCGGCCAGATAGGTAACGGTGAAATCCTCAGAGGTTAAGGCGCCATCCGGCGCTTCGACCGTAAACTCAAAGGCCTGCCCATTTCCATTGTACGTATAGGAGGTATTCGTTTTAATCCAATCGGCGCTTACTTCTTTTTTCGAATCCCAATGAGCATAAAGAATTATATCTTCTCCTGCCTCAAATATACTATCCGCTGTGACCTGTTCACCGCCCGTCGGCTGCGTAAACCAGCCAAGGAATCTCCTGTCACCATGGGACAATACCGGAAGATCACCGTATTTCTGATTATGTTCAACCGTTTTTGCCTGCGGTGAAGAAACACTGCTTTCCTGGGTGTCAAAGCTAACTGTATAACTGTTTGCAATCCAATATGCTTTATAGGTACAATTATCCTCGACAAGACCGGCATAGCTCCAATCTCCACGAGGCATTGTAGCCCAGCCGCCGCCTTCATAATAACATACCCAATAATCAAATGTATAACCTTTCTTTACCGGATCGGTTGGCTTAAATACATACGCCCCCTCCGGATAATATTGTGTCTTGATCGGAGTACCGCCATCGGTATCGAAAGTTATTTCATACATCGGCTTCGGGTTTTCCGTTATCCGGCAAGTGACTCTATAAGTAACAGACGTCTCGGAAGGCGCCAGCTGCGGCGAAATTTCAAATTCAACACCTGTATCTTCGTCTACAAGAGACTTGACATATTCCCACATTCCCTCAAAGTACGGGGTCGTGCCTCTTTGGAATCTTATTTCCCGAACGCTGGTCTTACCCAGTCCGACGAACTCAAAAGTAGCTATCAATACATCGTCTATATAATTTGCATACAATACGGCGTTGTCACCGTAGTTTTCTACAAACGACATATCCGCCGTCATAGAGGTGACAGGCTCACCGTCTGTCTCTTTATCCGTCAGTCCGCGGAAAGTAGTGAACTTCATGATTGTCGGATAATTCGCGCCGGTATTTTTCAGAGCGCTGAAATCAAAGTTCTCCCCGTAATTCGCAGTAAAAGTACGTTCTGTTTCCGAGCCTACAAGGGTTTGCACATTCTTTACCGTAACTGTATATTGCTTCGGCGTAATGTCGAAATACCAAGTCTTATCATTTGTCAGGCTCAGGCCGGTCGATTCCCCCTGATAGCCGCCGATTTCTCCGTATTTAAGGTTAGTCGTTGTCCCGTCCGCCGCTGTGTAGTTATAGCTGTCGTAATCGATGAGCGCCAGAATTTCGTCCTGAGACGGTAAGTCGAACACATCCAGCCTGCCGTAGCGTGCGCTCCAGACTGTGGTATACCCTTCTGTTTCGCTTCCTACCGCTACGCTGGCCGTGAATTTTTCACTGAGCTCCGATTCGCTCATATTGGTCCAAATCACCGGGACGGTAATAGAAATATCATATTTACTGAAGGTCAACTTGTCGCTCTTCCAGACGATGCGGGCCTCGCAGCGAAGGTAGCGGATATTTTCCGGCACATCGACATACACGGTACCGTTACTGTAAGAAAACCGCTCATCATTAAAAGTAACGATAAAACGTTCTTTCTCATAGGCTGCCTGTGATTTTTCACCGTTCACCAGATCCATCCTCTTCATCGTCCGGTATATTTCCGGCAAATCCATGGAAATGCCGTTTGTACTGTTCGCGTCGTCGTCCCAGACATACATAACGTCATCCTCATCCGGTTCCAGTGCAAAGTCATAGACATTCTGCTGCACGCCCGCCGTCAGAAGAGGGAATTCATCATCATAAAGTGTCGGTTCATATTTTATGAGATTTAAGAGTACCTGCGCTTTAAATTTCACCGTCACATACAGCCCGAAATCCACATAGAGCGCGCCGAGCATTTCTTCTGTTTCCTGTGAAGTTTTGCTGTTGGCCGGCCGCAAGTCTTCAAAATAGTAAATAAAATATCCGTACAATTTCAGATAGACGCCAAATTCCACATTGGCACCGACACTGGCAAGGTCGGTACTCAGCAAGCCAAAGGCAATCTCCGCCTTGACCCCGGCCTTGATTCCCAGCGTTCCCATCACATAAAATTGGAAGGCAAACCGCTCGTCAATAAGGTCAATTTCGCTGGATCCTGAGGTTCTATCCATAAGATGGAGCCAGAAACTGTAGCGCTTGCCCACCTGATATTCCATATCCGCGCCTAATTGAATATTCACATTGGCTTTGACAACGAAATTCAAATTCACCTTAACGGCGGCGATCGCGATCCAGTAGGTTTGATTGATCAGCGGCTGATTGATAAGTTCCACCCAGTCACATTCCTGCTCCAGCATTTGCTTGTAGCGATCCATCAGCTGCTCCATGCCGGTCTTGGATTCCGCCTCGTTCTGGGCGCTGAACACCTCGTTGAACGCGTCACTGATATCCTCGGCTCCCAGTGCCTCCTCAATTTCCTCGACGGAGTATTTCACGCCGTCTACATCTACCGCAGGGATCTGCTCCTTGTAGTAGGCAATCTCATCCAGAACCGCCTGAACTTCCTCTCCTTTAGCCTGGAGTTTCTTCACCTTTGCCCCCAGCTTGTTGATTTGCCGGATTGCTTCCTGAACTTTTGGATTTGTACTTGTCGTCTCAGAAAGCGCATTCCACTTTTTGATGTTATCCTCGCTGACCGTATACACTTTGGCGCCCACGGACATGTAGGTGTAATTCTGAATATCGATGGACGCTGTCACATCAACGTCTTCCAGAACCGGAATGATGAAATACCATTCCCATCTGTCCTCAATATCGATGTCAAAGCCCAGCGCGACCTCTTGTTCGAAGCCGGCGGTCAATTCAATCTTCAAAGAATTTGTTTTGCCTGCCAGCTTTTGGTCAAATGACAGTACTACGCTGACATTCAAGGATACTCCAAGTCCGTTCTCAAAATGCTTGTTCTTGAGGATCGTAGCCTTCACCGTCGGTTTTCCCGCCGTAAACTTGACTCGTCCGCCGACGCCTGCGGCGCGCGCTGCCATCGGAGCAGCCATAGCACTCAGCTGACTGATCTCCGCTCTTGTAACACCGGCGGACAACAGTTTCTGCTGCACCTGATCCATCTGCAGAGCATTCTGCACCATCCGATTTGCCGCTTCTTCGGCAAAGCCGCTTTCCAGCGCCTGCTGCTCTACCTGCGCCAAAAGGTCTTCCTCATCGAGTTCATCCAAAATTTCGCTGCTGTCTACGTTCTGAGACACAAACAGCCCCATAAAATTCTCAATATCTTCTTTTGTAACGAGCTTATAGGATATCGTATTGCCTTCTACTTTGGTGATCTGGCCATATTTCACGGGTGTCTCATCGGTCAAATTAATAAAATCAACAGTATAAAAAGTCAGAAAGTCATCTACTTTAAAGTTAGGGGCTTGGAGCTGTCCAATCATCGAAAATGCATAGGCGTCGTAACTGTCGGCGGCCACCGTACCATCCGCGTTCGGCAGTGTATCGACCTTAAACGGGAAAGACTCGGGCATCGCCAGCACCTGTTGGGAATCTTCCTCATCCAGGCTCTCGAAGGTATAACTATTACCGTTCACCGCGGTGATGCGAATAAAAGCCATCGCGTCACCCTCATAGTTATTTTGGGTGTAATCACGATTTCTGGGATCGGTTGTCTCATAGATGCAGACGATATCATTTACTTCCAGCTTCTGCCCCGTCATGGTAAAGCTGCCGATAATGTCTTCATCATTTTCATCAGTACTCAGTAAAGCAGATTCCAATACGTCCACCGTCTGGCCGCCTACTGTATACCTCATCTCCGCCGTATCTTTAATAAAGATCATGTCTGAATCGTATTTAAGATTGTTGACCTCATCCTTCTCGATAATAAAGTACACCGTGCGGAACATTTCGTCCATGACTCCGTCCTCATCTACGAAGCAAAGTCCTTCGCCCAAGGTCAGTTCATAGGAAGAACCGGCACGAAAGCCTTCCGGCGCATACACTGTAAAACTGCCGCTGCCGTTAACTCTCACCTCTATCATCACCGGATCAGATCCGTCTTTGGGCAAAACAGTTATCAGCTGTTTTACCTCTTGTGCATCAGCAAAATCACCCGTAATGTCAAAAGAAACATTTGTCGGCTGATCTTCCAAACTGAAAGAAGTGATATTAAGTTGCTCCTTGGATTCTATCGGTTCATAAACCGCGGTCAGCTGGATATCAGCCGATATGACCTCGGTCAGCGGATAGTATACCTCTCCATCCTCCATGATCCAGTGGACGAATATGTAATTGTCCTTTGCCGGAGTCGGAATCTCGCCCTTGTAGGGATAGCCTTCACCGGCCTGGATCGGCGCAAAATCTCCGCCGCCATCTGTCATAAAGCTGATCGTATACAGCGTCGGCGTCAGACTATCAAGATTTCCGACCAGATAATCCTTCACCATCTGCACATCGATATCATCTATAACGCCGTCCGCGTTGACATCCGCTTCGGTAAAGTGGATTTCATCCTTTGCTTCTTCAAAGTCTTCTATATATCGTTCCATCAAATTGACATCCAGCAATTCCACCGTACCATTTCCATCTGCATCGCCGTACAGAATATTATCTTTGGCGAATGTCGTAAGAATATTCAGCGGAATCATAGGCAGCAAAATACTGAATGCCAATAGCAAGCTTATAATTCTTTTTTTCATTCTTGCATTCCTCCTTTATATGGTTTCATTTTATCTGTACCAAGATTACGCGCTTCTTCTCATGTCCGCAGACGCTAATCCGTGTACCCGCTTTGTCAGTAGAAACGACAAAGCCACAATCAATACACAGCGCACCATTCGATGCCTTAAGCGTCTTCCTCGGTAAACAGAACAGGGCAGCCCTCCGGAGTGTAAACCGTTTTTTCAATAAAGTCCAAAAAATTTTCAATTTTCCTTTGGGCGAGCTCATTACAGCACAAGGGAATGTTCAACGGTCCCCTCAATATTGCACTGCCGTATCTTTCTCATTTTATTCTCCTTTCCTCTACGGCCATTGGCTTACAGTCCCTTACTGTTATAGGATAACAGAAAAAACCGATTTTGACATCACCCGTTTCAGAGAGTAAAACGGGCAGGATCAATGTCGGTTTTTCGAAGAATACGACTTATTTCAGCATATATTTTTTTAATTCCTGCCGCTGGTGAATACCCAATTTTTGCAGGACAGTGGAGATATACCGTTTCACGGTATGAGAAGATATTTTCATATGCGCTGCGATTTCCTGATTTGTCCATCCGCGCGCCGCCAACATAGCGGCCGCAAATTCAGTGGTTGTCAAATCATCCGCGACATCATGTCCGGTCGCCGGATTGTGTATTTTCCTCCATCCGGCGGAAAATCGATAAGTAATGGCGATGATCCTTTTGAAATCCTCCGGCCAGCCCGGTTTAATGACCGCTTCCAACATTCCGCCAAGAAGTCCATGATGTTCTCCGAAGCCCTCAATCAAATCGTCAGGGCGGGCAATTTCCCATGCGGCCAGCAGATGCTTCTGTGCCTTCTCTGTTTGTTTTAAACTCATATAATCCATAACCGCAACCAAATGCAGGTAAATAGCCGGAATAGGATACTGATCCGCCCCCATATCCAGCGTGGCCTCTACGATCCCCACACTTTTTCCATATTCCTCTTTCAGATACAGATAGTGAGCCTGAACATACAGGGCAAACGCCCGCAAGCCAGATGGCAGCAACGGCAGGAACTCCCGTGTGGGAGGCATTTCTTCCGGCAAAGGAAGATGCAGAAGCACAGATGAGGCAAAAACAACAAAGGCTTCGATCGCACGGACATAGGGAGCCTTTTGCGCCTTGACCGCCAAGGTATGTTTGATCTCTGTCAGCGCATACCGGGCATGTTGAATCTGACCGACAGATAAATTTGCATAGGCATAAATCAGGCAAGCGGAAAGACGGTACGCCGCGTCGGAACAGGTCAAGTACAGTTCCGCCTCCTGTATAGCCTTTTCATGCTGACCGCTGAAATAATGATACTCCATAAGCGCAATCTCTTTTCCGGGACCTTCTTCCATTTCATTGATGGAATCCACACAGTACCCCGGTTCAAAAGACGTGTTCATCAACGGCATGAATCCCGTAAAGTCTTCCGGTTGCGGTCGGGAATGCCGAATAACTGCGTCTCCCTTTTCCTTTCGCGGATCCTTCGGTTTCATCGCATTGGACGGGATGCCCCAGGATTTTCCGAATTTACGGATCCCATTGATCCGGCCTTCAGCGCAATATTTCTGTACCAACCGATCTGAAATCTTCCATTTTTTTGCAGCTTCCTGCACAGTGATATATTCCATATGAAGCCTCCGTATATTTCTTTCCGTGAGCGACAATATGATTCGCAACTCCGCACACTTTCAAGCTATATTTTAAAAATATTTCTCCTTATTTCCTATTCAAATATGCGAATACTTTTTACAATAATTCTCCTAATTTTTCTGTTCGCTATTGCGTATAGTTATATTATATTCCTTTACCCGCCCGCTTGCAAGTGATGAATGAGTTCCAAACTAAATTTTATATTTATTTTCAGCTTCCTTGTATGAAATCTGCAGTGCCTATGGAAATGATTTCCCTCCCATTATATTCTTTTGCGCATGTAATGGCTTTTTATTATGATAATCGTCTCAAGTCAATCACCGGCACATTTTTTGTGGCGCAAGCTAAATAAAAGCGGGACGGCCGAATCGCTCTATGAAGCGCAGGTCATAGTTTTATACCGAGAAAAAAAGAAATAAGAAACATGAAAAAGCCTCTCTCTTGTCAATGGACAAGCTTATATTCATTATACGAAGAAAGCAGTGTTTTGATATCAATGTTTATATACTTGCCATATGGAATTTTCACGAATCTGTGAGCGCATATTCCGGATGTTCTTCGTCCATCATAGATGCTTCCCTTGCCTTTTCGAAATGCTAACCGATAAACAAACAGCTGAAAAAGGCTCCTTAAAAATAAATTATAGCTTTACGCTTTGTAAGGACCTGCGTTCGTCAGTAGAATCATTCCGTTGACGATTCTTTTATCGTCCTGAAATGATATACACCTATCATTTGAATATAAACGATATTTTTTATTGTTTCTCATTCTGCATCAAAATCAGACCGCATCCGTATTAAAGATTTTTCTACAATTTTTGTGTAATTTTAAAACAGCATAAAATACAAAATGTATAAAACGAACAGAAAAAAATATATTTGTTTATTTATTCATATTTGCATATTATTGAAATATTCAAATATATTAAGGTCAATGGCTTTGCGAAAACCCATTCATATCCGCTTTTAACCGAAAACAAATTATCTGCTGTTACGGCAATGTGACCGCAAAGAAAATTCCGGCTGTGAATGAATCCCATCCCCGTCACGGCGTCTGCCGGTCAATTTTCGATATCCGTTTGAGCAAAACAAAAGATTTTTTAGAGGCTATGTCACCTAGGAACACCAACCTGCTTTCGCTCTTTCTTTTTGTTCGATTCTATTTTACAAAAAATATTAATAAAAATTTATTTTAGGTATTGCCTTCTGCTCCGGCATATGATAGAATGAGTTGAAAACGGCCTAATTGGTCTGAATTGAGGTGTTTAAAATGAAAGTACAAACATGGCTTGCCAACGAATTGACGTTTACAAGCACCAAAACGTATAAAAATCCCTTTGAAGACGTTACGCTTGACGTCTATTTTTCCTGCGGCAGAAAAACGCTGCGTATTCCCGCTTTCTGGGACGGCGGCAATACCTGGCGTGTCCGTTTTGCCTTACCTTCTGCCGGTGTGTGGGAATACACAACCGAATGTGACGATCCGGAAAATAAAGGTCTTACGGGTTCAGGAACGGTGGAATGTGAAAAGTATAACGGTACGCTGGATATATATAAGCATGGATTTATTAAAGTAATCCCCAATGTGCGCTATTTTGTATACGATGACGGTACTCCTTTCTTCTATTTAGGAGATACGCACTGGAACTTTGCCGTAGAGGAATTTGACGAGGCGGGCGAATTTGTCGGAGACATTCAAACCGATTCCCATTTCAAATATATTGTAGATAAACGTGTGGAGCAAGGCTTTAATGTTTATCAGTCCGAGCCGATCGGCGCAAGATACAAAATCGGCAACGGCGTAAGTGAAGAGGATGTCAAGGGTTTTCAGGATCTTGACCGGCGTTTTGCCTATATCGCGCAAAAAGGTCTCGTTCACGCCAACGCGCAGCTGGTATTTCCGCACGAATTAGTAAATTTTGAGCGCTACGAAGATACTGCGTATTTAGAAAAGCTTGCCCGCTATTGGGCTGCCCGCTACTCGGCATACCCCGTACTTTGGACCTTAGGACAGGAAGTAGACAATGATTTCTATTTTACCCGCGGCGATCAAAAGCGCTTTACCAAAGAGCAAAATCCCTTTAAAATTATCGCCAAAGGACTGCATAAAAATGACGCCTATAAACATCCTCTGACGGGACATATGGAATACTGTTCCATTCATTCCGGCCCCGGCGGTGACGGAACCTGTGCCTCTACCTCGGCTTTCCGTGAAGTGGAAGGACATAACTGGTACGGCTATCAGTGGAGCCGCCCTTTAAACTGTGCCATGGATTTTGAATTTGCCAAAGACGCTATGATGAATGGCCAAGGCAAAGTCTGCATTCTTTATGAATCCCGCTATGATCATCTTTGGACGAAGCACTTCGGTGCCCGTGCACAAGGATGGTGGGCTTTTCTGAACGGCCTATATGGTTACGGCTACGGTGCCATAGATATCTGGCTGTATAAAAGCCGGTACGACATTGACAGAGAAAGCAATGACGGTCTGGAGGCTATTACTCCGGAAGATAAACAAATGCCCTGGAGTAAGAGCGTAGAATTTGAAACGGCCTATCAGGTTAACTACATGCGCGAGTTTTTCCAAAAACTAAAATGGTGGCGCCTGATTCCCCGATTTGATTCGCCTGCCTACTTTAAAGCCGACGGTGAGAATTTCTTCTCAATTGCTACAGATGAGCGTAAAACAGAAGTAATCTATTTTTATAATCAAAATTATGCTACCGGTACGCTGAATGATCTGGACATAGGAGAATATACGTATCAATGGTTTAATCCGCGCACGAATGAATATTTAGAAAAGCATAAATTCGTTCCGGACGCGCACCGCAGCTATCATTTGGAGCAGAAGCCCGATAAACAAGACTGGGTAATCCTGATTCAAAAAGTAAAATAAACGAACATTGATCATCACATAAGAAGAAGCCGTCTTCACATTTTATGTGTAACAAACGGCCTTTCTTTTTTAATTTTTCTAATCAAATTCATCTTCAGCATATTAAACAAAAACATCCCATGGCAATCATGGGATGTTTTCATTCTTTATCGTTCGGCTTCTATCGCTTCTTTTACTGCTTGAATACGACTTTCATCCAGTTTTTTGGATCCGTCTTCGTTATACAGCTGATTTCCGTTTGCATCTACCGCAAGGGTCGGGCAGATCCATCCGCCTTCATCATGTTCGTTCCAAGCATAAAGAATTAAGGTATTGGCAAGCGTGGCCGCCTTATTCTCTTCCTGCTTTAAATACCGAAGTGCGTCTTTTAAATGAGCTTTGATTTCTTCCGCTGTAGCATATTCTATCCAGCTATCCGCGCCGGGCTTGGTCCAGGTTACCGGATTATCCCACCGCGTACCGTTATGCCAGCCGGTAGTTACGGGAAGCACGCTTTGCAGTCCGGAATTTTTTTGATTTTCCCAAATTTCCTCAGTTGTTTTTACAAGACTTGCGAAACTAGCGCCGCCTGAACCGCCTACCGCGTAACGGGAAAGCGCGTCTGCTCCCGCCTTTCGGCTCTCTTCCGGCCGGCCGCCCATAAGAACGGTAAAAGGCTCAGGCAGTTTCAACTGCCGGCAAAGCGCCGAATAATATCGGATATCTTCTGCAATCGCGTCATAATTTTTTCCGGTACCAAAGTAATACATCAGCGGCCGATCGTCAAGAACGGTCATATAATAATCTTCTTGCAGCAGCACGGCGATTTCTTCTCTGGCATATTCTTTGCCGATAGCGTTACCGTCAAGGATAGCACACAGCTTTATTTTATCTTTATACTTGCTCGTAGTATGAAAATCTCGCGCTGCCCTCAGCCCGCTGTTATACCAAACATAAGCAAAATAATCGATACCCGCGGTTATGGCATATTCCATTTCCCTGTCAAAATCCTCTTGGGTATAATCAGGAATCACGACGTGGCCATCATCCGTTACCTGCGCATAAAACGGAGCGCGAAAATGATATTTTGCCGGACTTAACGAACGTTCTACCTGGGAAATAACACTTTCCGGTTTACCGTCATGCGCATACCACGCATCCCAACGGATAGCACCTACAGCAGTTTTACTGTTTCTTTTGTCTTTCCCTTTTTTCAAACGAGCTCACCTCTTTTTTACGGTTGCTTATTCTTTGGGGTTTTCGGTAGTATCAGGATTTTTTTTCTTTTTTACAGCAATCACAACTACGGCTACAACCACAGCAGCTACAACCACACCGCCTACTACAAACCATATCCATGTATTTCCGCTACCGCTGTCCTGTTGAACAGCATTCGAATCTGTCGGTTTTGCCGTAACAGCTGAAGTCGGTGTACTTGTAACAAGGGTGTCCATATTTTCAATTTGTTCAAGTTCCCCGCCATTTTTATATTTTTCAATGGCAGCTTTTACCGCTTGAATGCGACCGTCATTGATTTTTTTGGATCCGTCTTCATTATACAACTGATTCCCGTTTTCATCCACGGCAAGAGTAGGACAAATCCAACCGCCTTCATCATGCTCATTCCAAGCGTAAATGATTACCGTGTTGGCCATAGTAAACAGCGTATTTTTTGTTTGTTGCATGTACCAAAGAGCATTTTCCATATGCTCCTGAATTTCCGCGTCGGTACCGTATTCTGCCCAACTATCTGCACCGGGTTTGGTCCAAGTTACCGGATTATCAATTCGGGGACCGTTATGCCATCCGGTAGTAACGGTAGGCACAAACTGCATTTGATCGGCGGCATGATTATTCCATGTTTTTACAGCGTTATTCATCAATTCCTTAAATGAAACACCGTTGGAACCGCCGATAGCATAATTAGAAACGGCATCCGCATAGGCGCTGTAGCTTTCGCTGGCACCTAAATTCATAACAACCGCAAAAGGTTCGGGGATTCCCAAAGTAGCGCAGAGGCCACGATAATATTCAATATCTTCCGCGATCCCACCAATATTTCCCGAATCTCCAAAGTAATACATCAGCGGGCGGCCGTCAAGCACAGTCATATAGTAATCTTCTTTTAAAAGCGTAGCCATTTCTTTTCTGGCATAATCTTTTCCGATGGCATTGCCATCAAATACCGCGCAAAGTTTTACATCGTTCTTATATTTGCTTGTGGTATGAAAATCTCTGGCATCCCGCATATCGCTATTATACCAAACATAGGCGAAATAGTCGATACCGGCTTCAATGGCATATTCCATTTCTTTGTCAAACTCAGCCTGCGTATACTGAGGAATAATAATACCGCCTTCCTCGGTAATTTCCGCATAGAACGGCGCGCGGAAATGGTATTTTGCCGGGCTCAAAGAGCGCTCTACCTGGGAAACGACACTATCCTCTACGCCGTCATGTGTATACCAAGCATCCCAGCGAATCGCGCCTACGCTGGTAACATCGCTTCTGGTCGCTTCCAAAGCGTTAATATGCGTCATTTCCACGTCGGTAGGTCTTATAATTTCAATACCGTTTACCTCACTGGTTTTTACCAAACTTAAATCATCCATACAGAAAGCCGGGCCAAGCGTATTTGCGGTGCCATCTGCCTCCTGACCGCGCACCTGTGCATAGATATAGCAATGATCTAAGCCTTTATCTAAATCAAAATCTATAGCACCGGAGAATTCAAATTTCTGCCATTCCGTGGTAAGTGTCTTTTTTTCACTGGTCTTATATGAATCCTTTGTTTCTCCCGTAGGACGGTAATTGATAACAAGCTGACAGTTAGCCGCGCCTTCATCGTTATCCCGAAGTTTTACCCAAACACTGGCTTTATATTCCCCGGGGCCGTTCTCCATCATAATATCGGTAATATTCATTGCGTGAATGGAATATTCATCGGCACGGTTTTCTATTAACATACCGTATTCGCCCGAATGCGCATATTCACCATCCACATACAGATCATGGGCGTTTCCGTAATTAAAAAATCCGGTTTCATCACCTTCTTCAAGATCACCGTTTTCCAGCAATTCTTCTGTAGCGGCAAATGCCGTGAGCTGGAGCAGCCCGATACTTGTAAACAGCATAGCCATAACAAGCATCATACATAAAAATTTTTTCATAGTTCCTCCTAAAATAATTTATATTAAGTGCCTAAGCACTCAACTATGATATAAAATGGTTTCAGCTATCTCCCCAGCTAAGCCGTGCCGCCGAACTTAAAATATCTTTTTAAACACATTATATTTTTCCTTCTGAAAAAGCAGAAAACGGTTGCTTTAACAACCTGCGTCTTGCATCGGCATCCGGTAAATACTGCCTTACCAAGGCATGAAACGCGGAACTATGATCATGATAACGAATATGCGCCAATTCATGTACCACCACATAATCTACTGCCGCAGCGGGATACAACATTAAAAAGCAGGAAAAGCATAAGGAATTTTTGCCGCTGCAACTGCCGAATCTTTTTTTTGCCGCGGTAATTTTTACGGCCGAAGGTGTAAGCCCCATCAACTGTGAATAATATTTTACACGCTCCGGTAGAACGCTTTGCGCCTGCCGTTTGAGTTGTTCAATATTTTCTTTGGAAAATGCCCGCAGTTTTTGATATCTTTCCACAGCCGCAGGCAAACGCGCTTCAATCCAAGCCTGATTTTTTTTCACGAACTCTTCTGCCGCTTGATCCGTCAGCCAATAAGGCCCTCGAACGCATAAAAGTCCCTCATCGGTAATCTGCAGCGCGACAGTTTTTCTTCCGGAACGCACAATCGTAAATGATACACACATACTACAACTATAACATTTACGAAAAAAAAAGTCAATACTGTATATAAAATTTTATTTAATTTTTTGTGTACGTCCCAATGTTATTCGACAAAAAAAGACAACAAACAAGAGAGCGCTGTGATAAGTTTTCGTTGACAAAAAAAACAAAATCAGGCACAACGATGAGCAAGAAAATTAAGCCGGAAAGTGAGGGAATTTTTACGGAAAAACCGCCTTTGCCCGCGGGGAAGGAAAGGCGGTTTTTTTCGGTT
>CAJKLB010000047.1 GCA_905200615.1 uncultured Selenomonadales bacterium
AAATATTTATTTATATGAAGCCGCGGCTCTGCATGGTTATGACGATGCAAATTATGTGAGCCGGCTTTTTAAAAAAACGTACGGATATAATATTACCGATCTATGATAATCGACAATAATTTTATTTTTGTTTTGACTACTTCTTTTTTATTCTGTTTGCTTATATCTTCTGTTTACAAATATAACTAAATAACGTTAAATTTTTATTGAAAAAAAGCGAATGAATCGTATATGGCTTCCCCTGGAAGCGATTTGGATATTTGCAACCGAGAAGAGCCTCCTCTTCTCAACACAATTTTACGCGCATATAGCAAATCTGCTGCGCGGTGCGGCTATCATGAAAACTATTTTATTCGCCTTTTTACCGCGGAAGTTGGTATTCCCCCGCAAAAATATGTAACACAAACGCGTATTTATCCGGCCGTTTTTTTATTGCATCAAAACCATTCGCCTTCCAGCATATTCAGTAAAGAGGGATTTCCGAATTATTCTACATTCTATCGAGCTTTTAAACGCACCACCGGTTTTCCGCCGTCTCGCCTTGCGCATGAGTTGCTCTTTTTTCATAACAAAAAAACTTTCAATTCAGCAATGCTTCTCGTTCAGTAAACTTCATAGGAACTCTAAAAAGTAATAAAATTTTTATCTTTCACAAAAACGGATATTTCAAAGACGTTTGCCTTTTTCATGTGCAAATCTTAAAAATTAACATTTGTCATCTTGATTCTTTTATATTTTTTTGTTATACTATATTTGATAATGTCGAATAAAACGGAGTTTATGGAATGATAGAAGCGAAATGGGATTTTGGGGAAAACATACAGGTAATTACGGATATCCGAAAAGCCGTAAAGGATACACCGGATATTCTTGACGCTAAAGCGCTTCATTTAATCTTATATAATAATAAAAATCCCGTTGCCTGCGGAAGCCTTTTTTTTGATAAAGGCTGCTATTATTTGGCACATTTATGTGTTCTTCCGGAACATCAGCAGCAGCATATAGGAGATATGTTGATAAAATTACTGCTGCTAAAAGGTTTTCGCATGATGGCGGAAAAAATTCTGTGTATTACACCTGCGGAATACTCCGGTTTTTTAAAAAAATATGGTTTTTGTTCATTAGAAGAAATCAACGGAAAAATAACAATGGAGGTAACGCCCGCTACGCTTATCATCCAGAGCAAATGCGGACAAGATTGCAGTAAATGTTTAAACAAAGACTCCTGTCAATGATAACCTTAAAAAACGTTATCTATATAATAAGCATACTTTCTCTTTGTGTTTTTGCTTTCGTTTTAAAATTCTTTTTCACAGGCTATACTTTTTTATCTTTCTGCTTATTCTTCACGGCCTTTATTGTTCTGCTATACTTTGTTTTTTCTTTATTCAAAAATAAAACAACAAAAATATTACGGATTATTTTAACTGTATTGGTTTCTCTGTTTATAACAGCCCTCATCATTGCTGAAATTCCCATCGTGAACACTTCGGTAAAACGCGAAAAATCTCCTTCACGCTATTGTATCGTTTTAGGTGCTGCCGTACACGGAAATATTCCTTCTCTTGTATTGCGTGAAAGGATCAATGCCGCTTATGATTTCCTTTCACAAAATCCTGATTCCATTGCCATACTCAGCGGCGGTCAGGGGCCGGGAGAGAATATTTCGGAAGCGCAGTGTATGTTTGAAGAATTAATGTCCATGGGAATCCCACGGGAACGACTTTTTTTAGAAGATACATCCACCTCTACTATAGAAAACATCTCATTTTCTCACAATATTATCCAGGAATTATCGCCCGGCACAAAAGACGTAACGATTATTTCAAGTGAAACACATTTATACAGGGCTTGTTTAGTGGCAAAAGATCTCGGTCTTTCTCCCACTGCTTTTTATGCGACAACCACCAAACCGCTGCTTCGTTTTTCACAATATCTGCGAGAAGGGTTTGCCGTTTGGGTCATGTGGCTGCTGTGAAAAGGAAACATCCGAACACATTAACACTTTTTTATATCAAAAAGTTGACAAAAAACTATCGTTTGCAAAGGAAGGCTGCGTTTCTTAAACGTATCAAATTCTGCAAAACATACATATGACAGAAAAAAATCCGAACACGCAGCTTTTTGTTCGGATTTTTGCATTTTATAATTTTTTAAGCGTAAAGCGTCTTAATTTCCATACAGCATAAATTTTAAATATTTTATAAATATTCTACCATTATATCCATTCCCATTCTACCCACACTGGCGCCGCCGAGAAACAATTGATAATCCACCGAAGCTTTGATGCCGTTTTCATTTTTATTGATATCAAGGCTTGTAGTAAATATGCGCATATCTAAAGAAATACCGCCAAAAGCTTTATATTGTGTTTCATAAGTAGCCGTATCCTTAAAATACATATCTGCACCGGTATCTCCCGTACGTTCTACAAGGATGCTGTCTTCTCCGATAAACAAAGTGGTATTGACTGCATCCTCATCACTTAAATTTTCCTCATAATTCAACTTAATTCCGGAATCCGTTTCTTCACATTCAGAGCGCGTAGTAAACGTAATATCCCCTTCTGCTCCCGGTTGTTTTGTCACAATCGTCAATAATACTTCCTTCATTCCTATCTCCTCATTTTACAATCAGGGAAAGCTGTCCGCTTCCGTCAATCGGCGTTCTGTAAACCAATCCGCTGTCCACACTGTCAAAAATATATAACATATCACCGGCAACATCGATAGAATCCACATCATATACGGATTGAACCGTTCCCAAAACCGTTTTTTCCGTTCCCTGATATGTCATCCGATAGATATCTCCGGTTTCCGCTTCTACAAGGAAGATATAATCATCATTAATGCAATAAGCGCTCACTTCCTGCAAATGCAGTTTTATTCGCGCAACATTTCCACTCTCTCCCACGGCTTCACCGGCAATATTATTCATGGGCTGCAAATACAGTCCCACATCCTCTTCTGTGCTCGCTATACCGATAATGGCCTCATTTTTATAATTCAGCAAAGCATTTTTATAGAGAGATTGACTGATCTGTACAAGCTCCAAGGTATTGGCATTTAATCGATACGGAATGCGCGCGGAAGTAAAATACACATTGGTATCATCAACATATAAAAACGGACCGTTATCGTTACATAATGTTTCTTGTCTGCCAGAGGCAATATCAATGCGTTTGGTTCCGCTTGCCCCTTGATAATAATAATAAATATAGCTCTGACTGATCATCATACCGGAAACTTCACCGGTATCGAACTCGCTTTTTTGCACATTTTCATAATCAAAATAAATGATTTTTCCGCCATTGGCAATGGCCACACCGTTTTCACCAAAAGTATAAAACTCTGAATCGTTAAAGGTATACAATTTTTTATTATTTTTACCGTTTATTCCGATAGAATACAGCACAACATTCGTAAGCGTCGGCGAGATATAAAATATTTTGTCTCTGTAAAGATGCATAGCATGTGCTTTGCTGGAAGTAACCGGCGTACATTCGCTTCCATCCGTACGCATCCTGTATATTTTTGCCCGCGGAGTATCGCTTACCGCATCTGTTGCCAACGCGGGCATGCTTCCGTTAATAAAATATACCCAATCTCCCTGTATTACGGCAATACCGTCATTAGAAATAATTTCGGCGTCCGGTTGTCCTCCTTCAAGTCCTTTCCCGCAGCCTGCAAAACAAGCTACAGTTAACAGCACGCAAAACGCAGCAATAATTTTTTTCATAACTCTCTCCTCAACACTACACAATAAAGTAAAATCCGGATTCATTCAGCCAACGATACCGATATCCTCAAGCTCTATACACTCTATATATAACGTTTCCATATTCAATCGATAAATTCGATCCGAATCACCGGCAGAAAGGAAATACAGCCACTGATCCACGATATCCAGCGTATCAATATCATAAATAAAATCTTCCATGATGCACTCATCTGCGGTACCGTCAATTGCCACACGACAAAGATAATTCAATTTGGAATCATTAATATAATAAATGTATCCGTCATAATACGCCATACAGCTGCCGCAATTTTTTGAAATCTGCGTTTTTTGTCCTCCACCGTCAGGAATAATATAAATTCCTTCCTCTTGGCTTTCTTCTTCCTCATCCGTTACACCGTAAGAAACACCATAAAAACTTTCTCCTTCAGGAAAAACATATTCGGTAAATCCTCCGTGAATCACTGAAGAAGAAGTAAAGCTCTGTTGATCATACCGATACACTTTACCGTTGCCCAACATATAATAATACATATAATGCTGTTCAACTTTTAAAACATAAGCGGCGCCCGTTGTTATCTCGGTATATTCATTTTCACCGTTTTTTACTTTATAAACGCTTCCGATGCTACCGTCCATTTCCCACGTAAAATAAGTATATTCCGGACCGGTTCGAAGATTATAAACAGGAAAATCAGTAAGCCGTTCCACATTTTTACCGTCTCTATCCATACGATAAAGCAAAAAATCTTCAGTAAAATAAATAGCTTTTTCCGTATATCCGTAGCATCCGCCATAATAAATATCATCAATTTGTTTCAAAACCCGATAATTGGTTCCATCAATGTTAGCAATACTAATATAACTGTTTCCGTTATCGTATACGCATAAATAAATGTTTTCGCCATCTATATTAAATACAGAAACATCTCTGTCCACTACTACATCTTTTTCCGTACCGTCCGCACGCATACGACACAACGCGCCCGAATACTCATGAAACCGTTCGTTTTCATGACGCATAAAATTATCGCCGTTAATATAATATATCCAATCTCCCTGCCTTGCAGCAAGCCCGCCGTCAGAAATAGTTTCTTCTTCCGGCATAGCGCCGGGAAGCGGGTTTTCTAGGCCACTATACTGTTGTGCCGAACAGGCGCAAAAAACACCGACAAGTGCTACGGCAAGAAATGAAACAAACAGTTTCTTTTGCAAAATTCTCATCCCTGTCATAATTCTTTATTTTGCGCATAAAATTCAACAGAAAGACAGCAAAAGGAGTGTTTATTTTATGCGCAGATTCAATTTTAATAATTTCAAAAAAAACAGTACTATAACACCTAAGCAACCGGAGAAGGAACCGGTACGCCGTTACAGCGCATACCGTACAATCATTTCCCGGCACGAAGCCGCGGCCGCACGATTAAAAGATGAACCCGTAGCCATTATTGAAAACAACAATTAAGCGGTAGGCATTCGCCCTTCCAACAGCAGTCCAAGAGCTTCAGCAACAGAATCAATAGAGCGGCAGCGCACGGTAAATACCGCGTTGTCGCTTTCGTTATTTTGAAACACAGCATAGGTATCCGATATTCTATAATATGCTCCCTCATAAGTTGCTTCCTTAATATAGCTCTTTCCCGTCTGTTGATCGGTAATGGGAATTTCCACTTCTAATGAATAAGAAAATAGCTCTTCTCCTTTTTCGGTATTGTTAGAAACAACTCCCTCGATTGAAAGGAACAAAACTTTAGAATAAAAAGTTTTAAACTGCATTTCATCAAGTTTTTTTCCGTTGATATAATAAGTATTCAATGTAGATTCTGTACCGTCTTCACTCATCAAAACATTTCCCGCGTCATCATACTGCAATTGTCTGTCAATCGTCAGTACATATTCTTGTCCGCCAATACGAAAGACACCGCTGCGCAACCAGTAAATATTCAAGGCTAAAAGATATGGGTTTGCTAAATCTACCGCGCTGATTGTAAGCGGCTGAAAACTTTCCGCACTGATCGTATATACTTTTGCCTCGCTAAAATCTGTTTCTTCGTCAGAAATCAATGCGCAATAATACAGGTCCTCAGAATTTTCCACTTTTTTACCGATTACTAAATGATCGAGCAATTTCGTATCGCTGTCATAGCTTTGCAATTCGTATAAAGGCTGATCAAATCCATATAAAGTAATATCATCCCCAACACGCTCAGACAAATATGAGTTTAATTGCAAATTTCCGATACCTTCAAATAAAGCATCGATCGCTTCCGTATCGGTTTCTGAAATTGTCGGTAAGAGCATATACCACGCTTCCGTACCGGAAAGTGGGCCGGGAATATAAGAAAGCTGAATCGTCATACGTTCAGAATTAATTAAATACAGTGTTTGGCAGCTAAGCGAAGTATTATTGAGTCCCGGAAGATTCAGTAAATCAGCCATACGATATCCCATATAATCCATGACATACGGCGAAACAATATAAATTTCTTTTACGTCATCCAACAAAAGATAGACTCCTTCGCGATTTCCGTATTCATTTCCGATATAAACCGTATGCTCGCTGCCATCGGTATAACTGATTTTCGCTGTAGAAGAAGGATTTTCCAAACCGTATTCGTTCAGCCTCGCAGCATCGTATTCCAACACATATCTGGTTTCCATGTGCCCGCACCACTGAACCAAATATTTGACTTTGGTTTGGTTTATATCGTCATATTTTTGTCCTTCAATATTCCAGTCCTGAACCGTACCGTTCATGAAAGGAGTAAAAATAATTTTCTCATTATAAGTGTGATTGGTAAGCTCTATTTTCTGAATTTGATTATCCTCATAATCATAAAGGATTTTTACATTATAATTTTCCTCTTCTCCCGAAGAGCCAAAAATCATATAGCCGGCAATCATCGCCGCAATCAATAAAATAGCAACGGATACAATGATCAATGAGCGTTTCATACTGATATGTTTAATTTTTTTTTCTTTTTTCTCCACGCTCAGCAGCTCATCCTTCAGGGCATCTTCACCGTCACCATGAAGTTCCTCCGCAATTTCACCGTAGCTTTTTTCTTCCGTAAGGGCATCTTTCTTTTCTTCTTCTATCAAAGATTTTTCCTCCTTACCCAAACAACAACGCCCGCAGTAAAAATAATCAGCGGAACTGCAATCACAAGAATCGCAAACCATACTTTCATTTCCAGCTGGCTCATCTGTACATAGCTGGCAGTGAGATCAATTCCTACATTGACCAATTCATCAGAAGAACTTTTTCCCGCAAGCCAATTAATACCGTTACGCAGAATGTTTGAATTACCCAAATAATCCCCCGTAGCAATATTCGCTGAACCCATTAATAAAATACGAGTGGTGGTAGTAGCGGTAGTTCCCGAAATTCCTTCGTTTACACGTTCATAAGCACACGCAATACTATGAACTCCTCTTGTATCAAGATAATTTCCCATTACCGCTTCCGCCTCGCTTGCCTCCGGCCAGGGAATTTCCACGCTGCTGGCATAACTGGTTAATACATTGGTAAAGGTTTCACTATAAGTACCCATCGTGGTACCGCTGCCATACCGGTAGGAAAAGCTAGCGGTTTCGCTAACCCAAACAGGTTCATTGGCAGAACGAACCGCCGCCGAGATCTCATGCGACTGATCGGCAACCAATTCAATCAGTTTAGCTGAATCCGCAGATCGATGCGCCTGATCCGTCTCGGCGATGACTCCTTCATTCAAGGATATATTAAAATAATCCAGCAAATTATTATAATTAACAAGGGGTTGGTCAGCGTCATCAACCAGTCGGCTGCACAAAAACAACATTCTGCCGTAACTTTCATCAAGGAAAGATATAATGCTGTTATATTCGTCAATCGAAAGGTCGCTCTTCGGCTCAAGAACGACAAGAATATCTCCTTGACGCAGACGTTCCTGTCCCGAAATCAAATTAATCTCTTCCACATTAAAATTTTCTCTTTGAATTCGGTTAATCATGGTTTCCACTTCTTCATTGATGTTTTCTCCATGTCCGGTCAGAATGTATACATTCTGACGCATTCCCGTACGAAGATAGATTAACGCGCTGGTGATCCAACGCTGCAGAACAAAATAACGTTTTCCTGTTCTGCTGTTATATTCCACCATTTCCTCTTCATTGAAGGCATGATAATTGCTTTCATCATCCGCCCGTGCTACAACAACCGCATAAGAAGCTAACGGTTTTGTATCGGTACTGAACTGCTGCAGTTTGGAAGGATTCACTACCGGATCAATATTCTTTGCCGTAATCCGATCACTGGCGCCATCAAATAAAGCTACAATATTTTCAATCATTCCGCTGTAATCATCGGCCTGTCCCCCAGGAATAAAGGTATAAATAATAATATCCGATTCCAGATCGCGAATAGCTGTTTCCGCGTTTTTATCCAGTGTATATGATTTTGTAGGTGTAAAATCAAATTTTAAACCATTGTTGTTTTCCACATATGTAGCTAAAACATTCAAGGCCAGTACCGCGATAATAACCAATATTGTAATGGCAATGGCAAAGCCTCCGTATTTTAAACTGCGTTTATCCCTATAAAGCTTTGTGTCTTTCATGGTCTATCACACTCCCGTCCATCTTCTGCGCTCAATGGCACGTACCGTTAAAAAAACAAATAAACTTGAAAGGCTGATATAATATACAAACGGCGCAAACCCTACAATTCCATCGGCAAAATTCTGATATCTGGCAAGCATATTCAACGACGAAGCCACAAGATCTAAAAATTCACTGCCAAGATTGGTAAGAAGATTATTTCCCAGCCATATAAAGAACGCTACCGCAAAGCTGACCACTGCGGCTACCACCTGACTTTCCGTCATAGCCGAAACAAATACGCCGATTGCCATAAAAGTGGCCCCCATGATAAAAAAGCCTACATATTGAATCATCAGCATAGAAAAGCTGAGTGAGCCGGAAGAAGTATAAATGACAATTACCAGCGGAAAAATTAAATTCAACACCATCGCGATAAGCAGTACGAAAAGCGCTGCGAAGTATTTCCCCAGCACTACAGAGGAAATGCTTAAAGGAGAAGTTAAATATAACTGATCCGTTTTATTCCGGCGTTCCTCTGCAAAAATACGCATGGTGAGCACCGGCGTAATAAAGCTTAAATAGATGGTCATGTTCTGAAGCGCCATTGAATAATCGGCCTGTCCCGAATATCCCGTGCCATAAGTATTGGCCGTAAGGTTTACATTAAAAAACAAAATCGCGCTGATCAGCATAAAAATAGCGATAAATACATATCCCACAGGTGAATAAAAATAATTCTGTATTTCTTTTTTACAAACTGCCCACATATTACAGCTCCCTTTCCGTACCGGTAAGTTTTAAGAAAATATCCTCAAGCGTAACGTCCACATACTTAATCATTAAAAGCGGCATATTTGCCTTGGCCATGGCATTAAACATTGGCCGGCGGATATCCGTTCCCTTTACGGTTTCCACCAGCATATCCACCGTATCATGTTCTTTTACGCCTAATCCTTCTACATACTGCACTCCGTTCAACGACCGCAATATTTTTGTTGCCGCGGATTCGCTTCCCGCTACACGAATCACCATATTGGCGCTTTCCTGAATTCCCTCCTGCAGATTTGCCAGAGTATCCTGCGCAACAATACGCCCATTATTAATAATAACCACCTGCTCGCATACATCCGCTACTTCAGGCAAAATATGAGAAGAAAGAATAATCGTATGTTTTTTTCCTAACGCCTTTATCATGCGCCGGATCTCAATAATCTGTTTCGGGTCAAGTCCCACCGTGGGCTCATCCAAAATCAAAACTTCCGGATTTCCAATCAGTGCCTGCGCCATTCCCACACGTTGCTGATACCCCTTAGAAAGATTTCCGATTCTCCTCTTAATGACATCGGTAAGCTTCACCAGCTGAGCGATCTCATCAATATGCCCGGGAATCGCACTTGCCTTTACATCTTTAATGGCGCATACAAACTTCAGGTATTCCTGCACCGTCATCTCTTGATAAATCGGCGGATGTTCGGGAAGATACCCGATATGTTTTTTAACCTCCCGCGGATTTTTAAGGATATCGTATCCGGCAATACGCGCAGTTCCGCTGGTAGCGGATATGTAGCCGGTAATGATATTCATCGTTGTACTCTTTCCCGCGCCGTTACGCCCGAGAAAGCCCACAATAGCTCCTTTTTTTACTTTAAAGCTGATGTTGTCTACCGCTAGTTTACTGCCGTAAAATTTTGTTAAGTTTTCTATCTCTATCATAAACGGTCCTCCTATTATTCATCTTCACGATAGGATCTGCTCAAAAATTGAGTAAGTTCAGGCTTCCAGGTCAGCTCCACCGTACCGGTAGAACCGTTTCGCTGCTTAGCAATAATGATCTGCGCCAGATTCTTATCTACGTCTTCATCGGCATCCTGATAATACCCGGGCCGGTGAACCAGCATAACTACATCGGCATCCTGTTCAATAGCGCCGGATTCTCGCAAATCAGAAAGCATGGGCGTATGATCCTTTCTTCCGCTGGTAACACCGCGGTTCAGCTGAGAAAGTACAATGACCGGGACATTGAGCGTCCGCGCTAACCCCTTCAGCTGACGGGAAAGTTCCGACACCTCTTGTTGACGGCTCTCTTTGGTTTTGGTAGCCATCAGAGAAATATAATCAATTACCACAAGGGCAAGATCTTTAATGCGCCGGCATTTACTGCGTATTTCCGCCACACCGATCTGTCCGGTATCATCAATATAAAGTTTAGAATGATTCAATAATTCAGTAGCATCATAAATGTTTTCCCAATCTTGCTGAGAAAGATCTCCTTTGCGAATCTTATTCCCATCAACGCCCGCGGCAGTACCAATCAAGCGCATCAGCAAATCATTCCGGCTCATCTCAAGGCTGAAAAACGCGACAGATTTTTTCTCTACCATAGCCACATGCGCAGCCATATTCATAGCAAGGCTTGTCTTTCCCATACTGGGACGCCCCGCGATAATAACAAGATTGGCCGGCTGCAGACCGCCGGTCATATCATCAATTTCATAAAATCCAGTGGGAACGCCGCGTGTTTTACCGTGATTTAAATAAATCTCTCGAATTTCCTCATAGACTTCATTAACCGTTTCACTTACATGGGAAAGGCGTGACGCCTCGTTATTCATAGCAATATTGAACAGGGAACGTTCCGCCGTTTCAATAATATCCTTTGCCGCATCCTCCGCGTTATAGCAATCGGAAACCGCATTGCTCAGGGAAGTAATCAACTGCCGCAGCTTATATTTTTCTACAACAATATCCGCATAGTGCGTAACATTGGCAACACTGGGAACAACACCGGTAAGTTCCGTCAAATAACTGATTCCGCCCACGTTTTCCAGGCTTCCGCGCTTAAGCAGCTCATTGGAAAGCGTAACGATATCAATCGGCCTGTCCGCTTTCAGCAATTCGCACATTGCCTCATAAATTTCCTGATTATTGGAACGATAAAAATAATCTTTATTTTTTATTTTTTCATAAACATCATTGATACACTCAGAATTAAGCAGAATCGCACCTAAAATTGAGCGTTCACTCTCAATATCGTTTGGCATGATTCGTGTATTATTTTCCAACCGTTTCACTCTCCGTTTTCGGAAGAACATCTACTTTCCTATTGTATATCAAACCGGCGGCAAAGTAAATAAAACATCCTTAATTTTAAATAAATATTCATAAATATTCACATAAATTTCAGCCGAACTGTTCGCCGAACTGCTTACCGCCCAAAATATGAAAATGAAGATGCGGCACCGTTTGACCCCCGTTTTTTCCCACATTGCTTACCAAACGAAAACCGTCGTTCAGTCCCTGTTCCTTGGATATCTGACCGATTACTTCAAAAATATGGGCAATCAGTTCACCGTCTTCCGGAGCAAGTGCGGCAACGCTTGAAATATGTTTTTTAGGAATGACAAGAATATGTACCGGCGCAGCAGGCGCGATATCCCGAAACGCCAATACCGTATCATCCTCATATACTTTTTGTGAAGGAATTTCACCTTTTACAATTTTACAAAAAATACAATCCATTCTTTTTATATCCTTTCACCAAGCAGCCCATGCTCGCTGAGCTGCGTTATTTTTACAAAAACAATTTTTCCCGCCAGTCCCTTTTCGGGAAAGGATACCTGCAAATGCTCTTTTGTAAGACCATGCTGCATACCGTTTTCATCATTTTCACACAGAACACTCTTGGTCATCCCTATAAACTGCCGGCGGTATTCCCTGCTTTTCTGTTCACAAAGGGCAGAAAGCTGTGCCGCCCGCTCCGCCTTTATCTTTTTAGGCAGCTGCTCGCCCATTGCAGCCGCACGTGTTCCCTCCCTTACCGAATAAGGGAACACATGGACCCAAGCAAACCCCACTTTTTCTGCAAACAACAGCGTTTGGCGGAATTCTTCTTCTGTTTCTCCGGGGAATCCCGTAATAATATCTGTGGAAATTGCCGAAAGAGGATCTATTTTTCGAATCTTTTCCACGGCCTGAAAATATTCCGCGGTTGTATACCGCCGATTCATCCGTTTCAACACCGTATCACAGCCGGATTGCAAAGAAAGATGATACTGCCGACAAAATTCTTCTTTTGCGCATACACGCGCGAGAAATTCATCGGTAATAATATTGGGTTCTAACGATCCCAGGCGCACGCGCTCAACACCATCAACCGAGGCCACACGCTCCACAATATCGGCAAGATTAACCGAAAAGCTCCATTCTTTTCCATAAGAAGAAAGATGAATTCCGTTCAGCACGATTTCGCAAAAGCCTGCCCGGGCAAGAGCACGGCACTGCTCTTCTATTCTTTCGGGATCTCGGGATCGTTCCCTTCCCCGCACATAAGGGATAATGCAGTAAGAACAGAAATTATTGCAGCCATCCTGTATTTTAATAAAGGCTCTGGTTTTTTCCCCCAGTGAGTCCGGCAATTCCTGATAAACGGAAAAACGAGAGATATCTTCCACCTGCCGCCCTTTCTGACCGTTCAAAATCATAGCCGGCAGATCTTGCTTCTTAGTGTTTCCCGCTACGACCGTGACGCCCGGAATTGCTGAAAAGATCTGCGGTGCTTTTTGCGCGGCACAGCCGGTCACCGCAATAACGGCATTGGGATTTTTTGCCGTGGCCCTGCGTACCAGCTGACGAGATTTCCTCTCGCCCTCAGCCGTTACGCAGCAGGTATTGATAATATAAACCTGAGCCGGCTCATCAAAATCGACAATTGTATAACCGTTTTCTTTCATCATTTCGGCCAAAGCCTGCGTCTCGCACTGGTTGACTTTGCACCCCAGTGTGGCAAGTGCGCACTTAAACATTCATTTCTCCCATCAGGCATAAAATAACAGCTCCCGCGGCGATCGCTGCCGTTTCCGCCCGCAGAATGCGCTTGCCCAGACTTACGCTGACAGCTCCCGCCTTTACCAGAGTTTTCTGTTCCTCTTCGGTAATACCGCCTTCAGGGCCGATAAAATACGCAGCGCTTTTGCATTTTTTTACGGCCTCTGTTATACTTATCGTTTTTTCTTCCTCATAGGCCGCCAGTTTTAACTCATATTGAGAAAGTTTTTTGACTGCGTCTTGAAAGGAGCATACGGCTTCAACCTCAGGAACTTTAGAGCGGCCGCACTGCTTACAGGCCTCCAACGCGATTTTCTGCCAACGAATCTGTTTATGGATCTCTCCCGGCGCTGTTTTTACCACGGTACGCTCAGTAAGCACCGGCACAATACGGTTGGCTCCTAATTCCGCGGCTTTTTGAATGACCATATCCATTTTCTCGTTTTTGAGCACAGATTGAAACAGTACAAGTTCTGTTTTCGGTTCCTTTTCATTTTTAAAGCACTGTTCAATTCGAGCCATACACACCTCTGCGCAGGTTTCCAGCACACAAGAATAATCCATGCCGCTGCCGTCGCAAACGAGAATCTTCTCTCCCGGCTCCAACCGCAGAACCCGATGGATATGAATCGATTCCGCTTTGTCAAACAGTACGGTATTCTGTTGAATATTCTCTTTTAACGCATAAAAACGACGCATAAAAACCTCTGATACGGCAGAATTCATTTTATTATATCGCAAAAGCGCCGTTTTGTAAATAAATTTAACACAGTCTGCTCCGGCGATTTTTTTGAAAAATTCCGTACTTTCTTCATAAAAACAGCAAAACTATTATAAAAAAACAATTTTATTTTAAATATTGACTTTTGGAAATATCTGCCGTATACTATAGACAGTATGTGGCTAAAAATCCATGCTGCAAAAGGAGGGAAAAACATAATTCAGCATTTGCCGCCCGCCGCTGAAAGCACTCTAAAAGACATTTAATTTCATAAGAAAAGGAGAAATATATCCATGAATATTTTTTTACAAAAACACCGTACGCAAGCGTTTGCCTGTATTTTGGCGTTTATTCTTTTACTGTGCGGTATTGCCTTTCATCCCATATCGGCGCAAGCCGTAACATTAACACTGGAAGAGACAAACAGCTTTGAAACCATAGCGGATATGAGCGGCTGGTACGGCGCTTACGGCGGAAGCGTTGCCCGTTCCAACGACTATGCGCATACTGATAACCATTCATTAAAATATTCCGGCCGTCAAGAAAGCTGGTATACACCGGCGATTAATCTTTATGATACCTTTAAAGCAAACGGCGCCGGCAGATATCGCGTCAGCATGTGGGTACGCACAAACGCCGTGGATCTCTCAAATCCCAATATTCGAATGTTGATTCGCGGCTGGGAAGAAAATTCATTTATTACCAAGCAAGGCTCCAATTATTTTTATACCTTAACCTCGCCCATACGAATGTCGGCAGGGGAATGGAAATATCTTTCCGGTACCGTAGATGTACTTGCCGATGATATTTCAGCAGACGAAGGTGTTTTTACATTAGCGCTGGATTATCTCGGAACGGCAAACGGACAGGTATTGTACATAGATGATTTTTGTGTGGAAAAACTAAACGTAAGTGTTTATAGTGTTCAATTTGAACAATCAACTTACCATTTTACCATTAACTTTAACCGTACAAATGTTGAAAACTATGTATACGCGCACGTATATCCCGAAACCGCAAACAATCAAGAAGTTAGATATTATTCAAGTGATACAGAAATTGCTACAGTGAATACTTTAACAGGAAGGGTTGTCACACGAAAGCCAGGAGAAGTAACAATAACCGCATATTCGGTAGAAGACCCAAATAAAAAAGTTACGTGCAACGTAATTGTTCGATATCAATTATATTTATACCATTATTATGATAACGGGTTCAGTACCAGATATCCCAATGATAACGTGGTATACGGAATCAATCAAAATCAAGCCTTCGTTGCGGATATATTTGAAGATTTGCTTGACTTACGCATCAGCGGCACAGTAAACTATTTTGCCAGCACTGCAGATGTTTGTAAAGGCACCGTAACTTCCGCCAATTTAGATTCCATGTGTTCTCATGAGCCCTGTTGCTCTGATGCTAAACATATGCAAAACAATTTTAGCGCGGCGCATCATAGAAGCAGCAATACGGCAGCCAGCATCCTCTGGTCTGGCCATCGCACAATATGGAACGACGATATTAACAGAAGTTTTGCCGTAATTTATAGCGATGGTAGCAGAGATATGATGATGTTAGCAAATGAAACAACAATTAGTCAAAACAGAAGCACACTGCTGCACGAAACCGCTCATCTGATCGGTGCGCCGGATCATTACCACGAAACAGATCCCGAAACCGGTGAATGCAAAAATAAAGAATACTGTTCACAGTGCGGGGATTTTCCCCGTCCTTACGAATGCACAATGAAAGCATCTAATTTTTATACAACATCCGCATTTAACGGAACCGATTATTTTTGCAACGGATGTGCGGAAGATATGCGTGCACACGTAACAGATCATCATTAAATTGGAGGTAACCCATGAAAAGAAATTTAAATTTATTGGCAATACTCAGCTGCATACT